>JAICIH010000021.1 GCA_025924475.1 Bryobacteraceae bacterium | reverse complement strand
ATTTCTTCATCGTCGGTCGATAGCACCGTGCGCGCCAACCTTTTCGCGGCGCGCGCCGCTTCAGCCGTGTAGGCTAAGAGGGGTTTACCGGAGACCGGCGCGATGTTCTTGTGCGGGATCGCCTTCGACCCCCCGCGCGCCGTCACGATTCCAAGGATTTGCATGCCCATTCACTACCGCTCTTTCATTCCCCATCTGGTTTCGCGCATAGATGTACTGCAGCCGTTTCTGTGTGTACGGCGTCAGTCGCGCCAGCGCGTCGGCAATGCGTCCGGCGACATGCCCGTCGCCATACAAAGTGCTCGCTTCGTAGCGGCCGTGCGTCCGCTGATAGACCAACGCTGAGCCGATCTCTTCCCGGCGCGGCGCCACCGGCACGACGTGCGTGTCGAATTCCCGGCCTTCTTGCCGTCCGCCGACCAGCACCACCGGCGTGCCGAAATAGCCTGCATCGCGCACAAAACTGCTTGAATTGCCGACCGCGCAGCTTGCCGCAGCCAGTACGCGCAAATAATTTTCGGGCGTCAGATTCGTGATTGTACGCAGCCAGTCCGGCGCATTCCGGTCGCGGAAGATGCGCACCGTTTTGCTGATATGGTCAGCGCCGGCGTCAATATTCGGCCACAGGAGCAGCGTCTGCATCCGCTCGCGGTCGAGCGCAGCGAGCAACTCCTCCATCTGCCCCTGTTCGCTTCCATAGGTCGTCGTGGTCGGATGAAACACCACCAGTAGAAACGGCTTTGTGACATCGAGCACGGCTCCCGATCCCGCTCCATTCACCACTTCACTGGCGAGCTTCCGGTCGAGCCGGCGCGCCAGATCGCTGCTTGGGCAGCCGACCGCCAGAATCGCCTCCGGCGCTTCGCCCATGCGCACCAGGTAGTCGCGCGCCCGCGCCGTCGCCGGAAAATGAAAATGCGCAAACTTCGAAATCGCATGCCGCGCGCTTTCGTCAATCGATCCCGACACCTCGCCGCCCTGCAAATGCGCGATACACAAATTCATGTACGCGGCGCTAATGGCCGCTGCCAACGCTTCGTAGCGATCGCCGATCAGCAGCACCACCTCGGGCTTCAACCGCTGGTATTCGCTCGCGAATTCCACAGTCGCAAAGCCCACCGATTTCGCCATGGAATTCGGGGTCGAACCTTCGAGCTCGGTATAGATCTCTCCGTTCACCGCAAGGCCGCTCGCCTTTACCAACTCCACCGGGCGTCCGAAGCGCTCCAGCACCATGGTGCCCGCTGCAATCGACTGCAACTCCAGCTCCGGATGATCGCGGATCGCTTCCATCACCGGCTTCAACCGGCCGAAATTCGCGCGGTCCACCAGCACTACGCAAACTTTCCGCCTTTTCTTGTGTGGCCCATTCTGTGTCATGCCGCTCCCTCCACGCCCGCCGCTATCGGCGCCTGTTTGCAGTCCACCCGCCGCAGTAGGAACGCAGCTTCGCCCGGCCGGTTTGGTCCTTTTTCTGTCGTGAACGCGCAGGCGTATCCCAACTGCTCGAGCCAACCCGGCGCTTCCTTCGGAAACGATTCCCGTTTGCCGTAGGGGTAACAAAACGGCCACAACGCCTGGGGTTCCAGATGCTGGTGCAGCAGTGCCGTCGAAATCTCGAGATCGGACTGGCCGTCTTCCGCCGGCAAACTGGCCAGTGGGCGGTGCCGGTGCGTGTGCCCGCCGATCCGCATGCCCGCTGCCTGCATCGCGCGAGATTCCTCCCAACTCACATACAACTCGCGCGCAAAATCCCGCTCACTGCCGATGTAATACTTGAACATTTCCCCTACAACCACATCGCCCAACGAGGGATTTAGAAGGAAATTAAAGAAATACTTGAAGCTCGCTACCTCGGGCGTGTCCCAGATATAGGTCTGGCGCGCCGTTTCCGGCTTCACCGTATCGGCCTGCGCGCGCGCCGCGGGATCCAGTTCTCCCAGCCGGCGCAAAAACCCTGCGCGATATTCTTCGAAAGCGAGCAATGCCATCAAAAAATGGTTCTGGTGTACCGGTGCGACCACCTGCTCTTCCAGACACCCGGTGATGATGTGAAAGATGCCTTCGATCCCGAGCCCGTGCAAAATCGGCGTGACTTCCCGGTAATGCTCTTTCAAGCCGTCGTCAAACGTCAGCAGGCACAGTTCGCGGCGCGGCCGGTAGCGGCCGCCGACATAATCCAGCGCGCTCTCTAGCGTCGCCATCTCGAACTCGGAAGCAAGCGCCCGCACCTGCCGCTCGAAATCGTCGAGCAACATGCTCTTGATGCGCGGATACGGCGTGCGTGCCAGATCGCGCACATAGTGATACATCACGATGTGGAGCATGTCAGTTGGGCCGGTCCTGATCGGAATCGGATTTTGTCCAGTACCACGCGCTATCGGCCACGCCGAACCCGGGCGCCGGCTCTTTCAAAAACATCGCACTCAAAATGCCTCCTCCTTTGCCGTCGAGCGGCTGAAAACGCGAAGGCAGGCGCTCGCCGTCTTCGATTGCGCCGCAATCGACGAAACCGGCTTCTTCGAGCGCGCGATTGGCTCCGGCGTGATAACCGTAGAAATCCGCTCCCAACGCTCCCACCGCCTCCATCTCGCCGAGTGCAGCCGCCAGCAGCAGCCGCCCGTCGCGCTCAGAGGCCGGTAGTAATTCCACGATCCTCGCGATGCGATCCACATCCTCGCGCCCTTCCGGCATGCTGCGCCGGATGGTCTCCAAACGCCACACCAGCAACCCGGTGCGCTCGCCTTCGGTAACCGTCACCATGCGATAGGCAAAGCGCGGATGGTCGAGGTAGCGCCAGCGCAAGTAGTCTGCATCGCGCGATGCGCCGATGGTCTGGCGCGCGATCGCCGGCCAGTCGACCCGATCCCATTGCTCCGGCAGCGAGTCGCCATGCGCCACGTGGCCATCTAACTTTGCCGGACGAAAGTGTCCGGCGAGCGCTTGCCTCCGCGCCGCTTCCCAGTCCGGATAGGCGATCGCAAGCAGATGTTCCAGCCGTCGTTCGCCTCCCGGCAACAAGGCGAATCGCCGCGGCAGATACGGCAGCACTTCGCCGCGCAACACCCGATAAATCGCCGATGTCGCCGGATTGATCCCGAAGGCGACCACTGCATGCCGCGACATATTGCGAAACACGCTGAGCAGTTGCAGCGCCGTGGAACCTTTCCGGTAATCCGGCCGGACTACATAGTTCGCAATCCAGATCCCGCTGGCGCTCGTTCCGAACGAATTGAACGAAAACGGAATGCCGCCTAAAATACCCACCAGTTGCCCGCCGTCTTCGGCCAACGCGAAGCTGTAGCCCGGCTCCTCCCAGTGACTGGCGCGCTGAAACGTCCAATCGAACAGCTTCTTATCGCGCACATAAATGTGATCCTTGGCCCAGTACTGGTCGAGAAAACCCGCAATCTGCGGATATTCCTCCAACCGGGCGTAACGAAACGTAACCGCCATTTAGGCAACTCCCTGCGCCGGAACTTTTTCGGCCAACAGCGCGGCAATCAACTCCACCGACAACAACTGCTCGATCTCCTCCGGCGTAAACTGCGTTCCAAACTCCTGTTCGAGCGCCAATACCAGATCGAGATGATGCAGCGAATCCCAGGCTTCGATCGAATCGGGCGAAGAAGCCGCGCTGATATCTTCGACCGGCAACTGGAATACATCAGCCACCAGCCGCCGTACGCGTTCAAGCATGCGCTACCTCTTCTACCCCTGCGCCAGCCAGCGCGCGCAATTCGATCCAGGCGGGACACGCGATCATCCGTCCGTCCAGGTCGAGCGCCCACAGCGTTCCCGCCTCGGTTTGTTCCAGCTCATGAAATCCGTGCCGCGCGTAAAATTTTTCGGCCGGCTTATTCTTGGCCGTCGGCACAAACCAGCCCACCATCCGCTCGATGCCTTGCCGCCGGCAGTCCTCGATGAGAACATGCAACATCGCATCTTCCACCGTGCGGCCAATGACCCGGCAACTCAGCAAGAATGTATCGATCTCGGCCACACGTTGGCCGGCTCGCTCGCCGCGCCGCACCATCGCGACGCCCACGATGCCGTTATCGCCAAAACGATCGCTCACTTCGGTGCTGTAAACATCCCAATCGGCCGCATCCGCATAGGCGGCGACTTCGACCGCGGTGTGCCGCCGCGTCGTCAGGTTGAATTGATTCGTTTTGCCGATCAATTGCGCCACGCGCGCCAGCTCTGCCGATGTCGAGACTCGTCGGATCTCGACCTTTTGCGCCAGCGAATAATAAAAATCTTCGAGTGACGCATGTCCGCTCTGTGCCGCCCGGCGCTCTTTCTGCTGCTGGTAATATTCGCCGCGCGCCCGATCTTCGGCTGATTGCGTCAGCCGCTCGAACAACGGACACGCGCGCACGACACTCGCATACTGCATGGGATCGGCCGGCAAGTCGAGAACCGTTACTTCCGGAAGCGCCAGGCGGACCGCTTCCCGCTCGGCCGGATTGTCGTCGAGAAACACAAGGCTGTCGAGCCCTACGTTCAATTCCGCGGCAATTCGCCGCAGGCTCTCCACCTTGGAATCCCAATGAATTTGCCAGGCGGCGAAGCGACGCTTGGCAACGAGCATCGCCGGATGCGTTTCAATCGCCGCCAGCGCCTCAGCTTCGTTGTTCTTGCTGGCAATAGCGAGCACGATGCCGCGGCGATACAAGTCGACCAGCGTCCGTTGTAGCGCCAGATAGGCCGCACCCGGATACTCGCGGCCGAGTTGCAATCCCGAAACGCCATCCTCTCCCAAAACGCCGCCCCACAACGTGTTGTCTAAATCCGTCACCAGTACTTTCGCGATGCGCCCCATGAGTGGATGTAGAAAGCGCAGCCATTCCTCCGCCAGCGCCGGAAGACAGTCCGCGGCGATCGGCATACGCATCGTCAGCCATTTGCGCTCATCGTGCCAGCGCTCGCGGCCGTGCCGCGCCACGAGAGCGTCGTAGTCAACCACATAGACTCCGGTCGCCTCGGCGGCGAGTTTCCGCAGCCCGCGATTCAGTTCTTCGATCACACGCGCCTGTCCCTCACCGGTCTGCGCGTCCAGAATGCCCGCACTGGCGACGGCCGGCATTTCGAGCGTGTGCAGCAGCAGCCGCGCCTCGCTCTGTGAGCGGAAAACGCGCACCCAGTTCGAGAGCGAATCGAGAAATTCGTTTGCCGCCTCGAGCGCCCGGCCCCCATCAAGTCCGGTGAAATCCTCCCAAATACCCGGCAGCACGGCACGCGTCTCGATCGCCAAAATGACCACATCCGGCCGGAAGCGATACAGTTCGCTATCAGCATCGAGCATCTGCTGGGCATAGTTGTCGAAACCGCCGACATGCACTTCCACGTCGAGGCCGCCGGCAAACGCCCGCGCCCGCAAGAGCGGAACCAACGGCTCGACGGTAAACGAGCGCAGAATGGCCAGCCGGCACGACGTCAGCGCCAGATGCGGCCGCATCCGTTCATAGCGCGCCACCGCGAAGGAAGCCGCCGCCGAGCTGCGCTCGACGTTGCTCAATCGTTCAAGCCCGCTACGGGCCGCGTACCAGTCTTCTTGCGCAAGCGCCTGATCGATTTCCGCGCGCAGCGCGCTGATGTCCGTTTTCGACATGGATGCAGAAGAAAAAACTACAGAGAAATTCCGCCGCTCACCGGCAAATCCACTCCGGTCAAAAAGCCCGCCGCGCCGGAACATAGAAACACCACCGCTTTCGCCACGTCCTCGGCTTCTGCCAGCCGCCGCAGCGGCGTCTGCATGGCCTGCACTTTTCGCAACCGCTCCGGCAGGCCGCCAATCGAATCGGTGCCTGTCGTTGCCGGCGAGACCAGGTTCACGCGAATGCCCTGGGGCCCGTATTCGGCCGCCAGCGCGCGCGTCCATCCGGCCAGCGCCGCCTTCGCGGTGACAAACGCCGTCCACTGCGCCGGCGGAACGGCGGTCGTCAGAATCGAGCCGATATTCACGATCACGCCCGATTTTTCAGCCAGCATCCCAGGCAGCGCCCGCTGCGCGCAGTAAAACGCCCCGCGCACCTGCACCGCCAACAAATCTTCGACTTCCTGCCAATCCAGTTCGCTAAACGCTTTCGGCGTAAACGGCGCCGCGGCATTGTTCACCAGCACATCGATCGGACGTTCCCATTCGCGTTCGACGCGCGCAAACGCTTCCTCAATCGCCCGCCGGTCGGTAATATCGGCTTCGACTGGTAGCGCCCGCCCGCCGCGCTCCCGAATTGCGTCGGCAACCGTCTGCGCTGCGTCCCGATCACGCCGGTAATTCACCGCCACCGCCGCGCCTTCGCGCGCCAACTCCTCAGCCACCGCCCGGCCAATGCCCCGTCCGGCTCCTGTCACGAACGCTATCCGCTCGCTGAGGGGCCGTTCTCGTTTCTTCTCCGGACGCTCGAGCAGCCGCACCGCACCCTCGCCGTCCATCACGCGTTTACCGTCCTGATTCACCGCTTCCACTGCGAGCGTCAATGTACTCGCTCCTTCCGATTTGTGTGTCACGCGCAATTCGATAGCGATCGTGTCGCCTGCAAACACCGGCGCCAACCAGCGAAACGCTTGCCGCGTCCACAGGGCTCCGGCGCCCGGCAACTGCATGCCGATCATGGTCGAGACAAAACTCCCCAACAACATGCCGTGCGCTACCGGTTTTTGAAACGTCGTCCGGCGCGCAAACTCGCGATCCACGTGCAGCGGGTTGTAATCTCCGGAAAGTGCCGCAAACGCTTCGATGTCTTCCCGCGTGATGGTCTTTTTCAGATGCGCCGCCGCACCCACTTCGATAGCGTGCCAATCGAGTTCCAGAGCCGCTGCCGCCGCCATCCTGCCGCTACGCCCCTACTTCCGCCGGAGCCAGTAAATCCGCTTCCGAGATCGCTTCATCGGCTGCCAGCGCACGCGCTAGCCTGCGCCCGAGCAGCTCCGGAATCCGTTCCGGTCCCAGTCCCGTGCCTGGCTTTTTCAACGCCAAATCCGCTTCCCGCAATACGCTGCCGGCTGCGAGCGGCACGCGCGCTACTACGCTTTTTTGAAAAATCGCGCGAGCCGGCGCCGCTTCCCCGGCGAGCAAGTCCTTATCTACCGGATGCGCCAACATGGTTTCGATCGCCCGCGAGCCTTCGACGAGTTGCGCCAGTTCCGCCGTTGTCAACGAAGCCGGCACATCCGGACCAAAGCACTCGCGGCTGAACGTCACATGCACTTCGAGCGCTTCGGCTCCCAACGCCCCCGCCGCCAGGCCTGCATAGATCGAGCCGGAATGGTCCGACAGGCCCACCTTCACGCCATAACGCGTGCGAAATTCGGCGAGCAGATTCAGTCCAACTTTTTCCGGAGGACACGGATACGCCGTCGTGCATTGCAGCAGCGTCAAATCCGCTACCCCCCGCCCGCGCAATCGCGCCACCATCCGATCGATTTCCGCGAGCGGACTCATCCCCGTAGAAACCAGCACTGGCAAACCGCTTCCGGCTACAAAATCGAACAACGCCGCATGGCTGGTCTCTCCGGACGCAATCTTCCAGGCGGAAACGCCGACCCGCTGCAGCAGCTCTGCCGCTTCGAGCGAGAACGGCGAGCTCAGAAACCGCAGCCCGCGCTCCAATGCATGCCGCCGCAATCCGGCCCACTGTTCCTCGCTGAAGCTGGTCCGCTGCCAATAGTCGAAACGCGTCGCATCCTGCGCGCTGAACTTCACCCGCCACGGCTCGCGGCGCGTGCTCTCGGCCGAGGCGATATGCGTTTGAAACTTCACCGCATCGGCGCCCGCTTTGGCGATGGCATCGATATAGGCGTGCGCCGCGCCCAGACTTCCGTCGTGCGCCTGCGCAACTTCAGCAATGATCCACATGGGAAACTTGGGCTCTTACACCGTATCGGCGAAGGTCTTCTCCATACGCCGGAAATAGTACGCGCCGCCGATCAGAATCGCCAGGGACACAAAAGTCGAGACCAACACCATCGGTCCGGGGGCGGTTTTCGTCCCGAGCAGCGCCCAACGGAATCCTTCGACCACGCCCGCCATCGGGTTCAATCCATACAACGTCCGCCAAGGTTCCGACAACAGGCTGCTCGGATAGGCGATCGGCGTCGCGAACATCCAGAACTGCGTCAGAAACGGCAACGTGTATTTCACGTCGCGAAATTTCACATTCAGCGCGCTCAACCAGAAACCCACGCCGAGCGATGTCATGAGCGCCAGCAAAATCAGGGGCGCCACAAATAACGGATGCGGCGGATGAATCCGATACAGCGCGATTTGGGCGATCAGCAGCACAAAGGCCACCGAAAAATCCACCAGCCCGGCCAGCACTGTCGCCAATGGGATCAGCAGCCGCGGGAAATATACTTTCCGAATCAGATTGGCGCTGCCCACCAGACTGTCGGAGCCTTGCGTCAACCCGTGCGCAAAAAACGTCCAGGGCACCAGCGCCGCATAACTAAACGCCGGATACGGAATTCCATCGGAGGGCACTTTCGCCAGCCGGCCGAAGAACAGGCTGAAGATCAGCATCGTGAACAGCGGCTGCACGACCGCCCACGCTGCCCCGAGCGCGGTCTGCTTGTAGCGCACCTTAATGTCGCGCCACACCAGAAAATACAGCAACTCACGATATTCGTTCAGCTCGGCCAGGCGCAGCGCCACCCAGCCGCTGGTAGGCGCAATGCGCAAGATGCGCCCGCGCGGAGCCGTTACCGGCGGTGCGCTTTCGGGCAAAGTATTGGATAAAGCAGAAGACACGATTGGTTTCCTAATCTCTTTCGTTCGCTTCGATTCAAGAGGTAGACCGGCTCGCCTTAGGAGGCCGCCGCGCTCTCCAGCCGGCCCGCCTCGAGACTGTCGCGCCAATTCCCCACCGGCTGATATTCGGGCACCAGCTCTTTCATGCGCCGCAATAGGCCGAGTTCGTCCTCGCGCGCCACTGCCCGCTCCACGTCTTCGAGCCAGCGCTCCATCGCTTCGGCATCCAGGCGCGCGCCCTGGAAGATACGGATCTTTTCGTGATAGGTCGGCAGCATCTGCTCGCCGTCGAGCACCAGCTCTTCGAACAACTTCTCGCCCGGCCGCGTCCCAGTGAAACGAATCTCAATGTCCACATCCGGTTCGTAGCCGCTCAGCCGGATCATCTCGCGCGCAAGATTGACAATGGGCACCGGCTCGCCCATATCCAGCACGAAAATTTCTGAACCCTTGCTCATCGTCGATGCCTGCAAAACCAGTTGCACGGCTTCGGCAATCGTCATGAAATAGCGCCGCATCTCCGGATGCGTCACCGTCACCGGGCCTCCCGCCGCGATCTGCTCGCGAAACAGTGGCACCACGCTGCCGTTGCTGCCCAGCACGTTTCCAAAACGCACCGAAACGAACTTGGTCTGCGAACCTTCCTCCGGACTCGGCCGCGCCGAAACCAGAAGCTCCGCCACACGCTTGGTCAAACCCATCACGTTGGTCGGATTCACGGCTTTATCGGAGGAGATCATCAGGAAATTTCTGACGCCGTTTTTGACTGCGGCCCTCACCACGTTGCGCGTGCCGAGCACGTTATTCTTCACCGCCTCGAGCACATGGCTCTCCATCACCGGAACGTGTTTGTACGCTGCGGCATGAAAGATCGAGGTTACGCGCCAGCTGCGAATCGCACGCTCGACGCTCGCATACTCGCGGATATCGCCGACTACCGGCGTCACTTTCACGCCGCCGTAGGACGCCGTCAGTTCGCGATCGATCGCAAACAGATCGCTTTCGCTGCGCTCGAATACAATCAGCCGCGCCGGGCGGAACGAAGCCAGCTGCCGGCACAGTTCCGAGCCGATCGATCCGCCGCCGCCTGTCACCATCACCACGTTCCCTTCAATCGAGCGCCGGATCAGCTCTTCATCGAGCCGCACTGGTTTGCGGCCAAGCAGATCGTCGGTCGAAACGTCGCGCACCTGCGAGATCGAGACGCCTCCGGTCAGCAACGCCGCCACGCCCGGCACCGTTTTGCACGGCAACCCGGCCGCGCGGCAGTTCGCCAGCGCTTCCGTCAGCTTGCGGCCCGATACCGAAGGCATCGCGATGACAATCTGATCGATCCGGATATGCCGTCGCCGGAGCCGGTCGACAATCAGCGCGACCTGCCGTCCGCAGCCCACTACCGGAACACCCATCAACGTCAGCCCGGCTTTGCGCGGATCGTCGTCCACCAGCCCGCGTACCTGCCAGCCGATCGCCGGATTCGAGCGAATCTCGCGCAATAGCGCCATGGCCGCCGAGCCGGCGCCGTAAATTAAAACATTTTTCGTAGGAGCGGCGGCCGGCGACGCCTGGGCGCTTTCGTAGTAGATACGCACACCCACGCGCGCCGCCGCCATGGCGAGAAAACACAACAGAAAATCGATGCAATACACCGAGCGCGGAAAGGCGCCGCCATAGACGGCCAGCGCTCCGATAGTGAAACCGGCCGAGGCGATGAGATTCGCACGCAGCAACTGGTACAGATCCGCAATGCCGCTATAACGCCAGCCGCCGCGCTCGGCCCGGCTGAAGTAAAACACCATCAGCTTCACGCCCAGCGCAATCGCCAGCCCGCCTCGCAGGTTGGCCAGCTCCGCGCGCGGGATGGCGTATTCAAAGCGCAGCAGAAATGCCGTCACCAGCGAACTGGCAATCACCACCGCTAAAAACAGCCGCAACACGCACCGCCGCTCGCGGGCGCTTAAATTCCACATATCCCGATTCGCGCTCTTTTCCCGAATTTCGCTTCGATTCCCCACCGCCTCAATCGCCCACTGCCGCCAGGACCGGCCGCCCGGCGCGATGCCGCGCCACAATCTGCCGCACCCGGCGCGCCACCTCGCGCACCTTCTCTTCGCCGAGAGCCGGATAGAGCGGCAGCGACACCAGCCGCTCATATAGAGCGAGCGCTCGCGGGCAGCGATTTTCCGGCCGTTCGGCCCAGCGCGCAAAAAACGGATGTAGCGGCAACGGAATGAAATGCACGCTCGCCCCAACTCCGTGGCGCTGCAGTTCCGCCATGAATTCGCCGCGGTCGATGCGTAATTTCTCCAGACGCAGCCGGATCGCGAACAAATGCCATGCGTGCCGTCCGTCGGTTGCTTCCTCGGGAAGTTCCAGTTCGTCCACCTCGCCGAGTTCTTCACGATAGATCGCCACCAGACGCCGCCGCACCGCCGCGAATTCTTCGAGTTTCCTTAACTGATGAATACCGATAGCCGAGGCAATATCGCCCAGGTTATACTTGAATCCCGATTCGAGCACCTGGTAATACCATTTGCCTTTTTCCGCATAACGGTTCCAGGCGTCTTTCGTGATGCCGTGCAGACACAACACCCGCATACGCTCGGACAGCGAAGCCGAATTCGTGGCCACCATGCCGCCTTCGCCCGTCGTCAGGTTCTTGGTCGCGTAAAAGCTGAACGCCACGGCATCGCTCGCGCGTGGCGCGCCGGCCGAGGCGAGCCGCCAGCCCCGATACTGCGTCTCGGTGGCATGCGCCGCATCTTCGATCACGCGCAGATTGTGTCGCTGCGCCAAGCTCCAGATCGCGTCCATATCGCACGGTTTGCCGGCCAGATGCACAGGTAGCACGGCCTTGGTGCGCGGCGTGATCCGTTCGGCGATTGAAGCCGGATCGATATTGCCGTCCGGCAGGACATCGGCCAGAACCGGCGTCGCGCCCACCTGAATGATGACGTTTGCGGTCGCGCAAAAGGTGAGCGGTGTGGTAATCGCTTCATCGCCCGGCCCGAGGTCCAGCGCCGCTAGCGCCAAATGCATGCCCGCCGTCGCCGAATTGACCGCCAGCGCGTGGCGCGCACCCAGATACTGCGCGAAATCCGCCTCGAAACGCGCCGTCTTCGGCCCCGTCGTGATCCATCCCGAACGGAGCGTATCGGCCACTTCTTCGATTTCCTCTTCCCCGATCGAGGGCACGTGGAAGGGAATGAACGACTGTTGATTCATCGCTTGTCCTTTAGGAAAGAATTCGTTTTCTCAGGCGCGCCGCATCGAACGCTGCGGGCAGCAGGCTGTAGCAAGCCGTCCACGCCACCACCTGCGCATCCGTCCACAGCGTGCGCCGCTCCAGATACGCCAGATTGAGTTGCAGTTTGTCAGGCAGCACCGTCTCCCGATAACCGGCTTCGGGATCGGCGAACCCGGCAAGAATCCGCTCTTCGTCGCGGTAGATCAGCGTCGCGGCGTCGGTAATACCCGGCCGCACTGCCAGCACCCGCCGCCATACCGCCTGCTCCAGATCCACGTACCGCTCCACTTCCGGCCGCGGACCTACCAGGCTCATCTCCCCGCGCGCCACATTCCACAATTGCGGCAATTCATCGAGTTTGAATTTCCTCAACCAGCGCCCGGTGCGCGTCACCCGCCGGTCGCCTGCGGCGGTCACCGCCGCGCCCGCTGCACCCACCGACATCGAACGGAATTTCAATAGCTCGAACGGTTCGCCGCCGCGGCCTACGCGCCGCTGCCGGAACAATACCGGGCCGCCGTCTTCGCCGCGGACCGCCACCGCAATCACTACACAAACCGGAGCCGCCAGCGCCAAAGACACCAGCGCTACGATTCGCTCGAACCAGCGCCGCGCCGGCGTCTCAGTAGGTGTAATTGGTGTAATACCCGTAGCGCGATTTGCCTCGAAAATCCCACTCATTGAGGATCGTTCCCAGCACCGGAATACCGTCGGCGACCAGCCGCTGTTTGGCGGCGCGCGCCGCATCACGCGTGGTCTTGCTCGCGCGGATCACCAGAATCGCGCCGTCGGTAAGCCGCCCCAGCACGCGCGCGTCGGAAATATACAGCATCGGCGGCGTATCGATCACGATAATGTCGAACTCCGTCCGCAGCCGCTGCAGCAAATCCGCCAGGCGCCGCGAATAGAGCAGGTTGGCAATGCTCAGCGTGCCCGGCCCGCTCGGCAGCAACGATAATCCATCAATATCGGTCTTGCGCGACAACGCTTCCACCGGACAACTGTCGAGCGCCGAGCGCTCCCGCAGCAGATCGCTCAAACCCCAGCTATTCGAAACATCAAATATGTCGTGCAAATGCGGCTTGCGCATATCCGCGTCTATCAGCAGCACGCGCAGATTGATCTCGGCAAGCGCAATGCCGAGATTGCTCGCCACCGTACTTTTGCCTTCTCCCTTGCCGGCGCTCGTAATCATGATCACGCCGGGCAGCGTTGCACCCGCGCCCGCCACCATAATCGAGGCGAGCGCGCTGCGGAACGATTCGGCAAGCAGCGATGGATGATCCTGCCAGCTGGACAGTTCAAAACCGGCTCCGTCTCCCCCTTCCACGCTCCCGGAGGGCCGCCGCGGATCGCGCGGCTGCGGGAAATAGCGCTGTGAGGGAATTACGCCCAACTCGGGAACCTGCAAATGCAGTGGCGCTTCCCCCGGAGCGCGCAGGCTGCGGTCGATAAACTCGCGCCCTACCACTACACCGAAGGCCCCCACCAACCCGAACAGAAATCCAAATGAGGCGTTGCGCGGCAGATTCGGCTTGGTCGGATGCGCCGGCACTTCCGCCGCGTCGAGCAGCCGGATGTCGCTCGCCTGCACAGACGCGCCCACTTCCACCTGCTTGGTCTTGGCGAGTAACTGATCGTAAATCGCGCGGTCGGTCGCCACTTCGTGCTTCAGCACGTCGTAATACACGCTCTTGTGATCGGTATCGAGCAGCGTGCGCATCTGCTTCTCGTATTCCCGCGCCAGCAGCTCTTCGCGCCGTTCTGCGGCGCCAAACTCGTTGTCGATGCGTTTCCGAATGACTTTGCGCTCGCCGGCAAGCGCGTTTTCTAGCGCCGTAATCTGCGCCTGCACCTTGACGACGCGTGGGTGCGATGGCGTATAGAGCGATAACAGTTCCGCCAGCTCCTGCTTCAGATCCGCCAGCTTGCGCGTATACTCGCTCAAATGCCCGTTATCGGCCGCCTGGGGAATGGCATCGCCCTGCGACGACGCCGCAATCTCCGACAGCGATTGCTTCGCGATCCGGTCGGCTTTCGCCGACGAGTATTCCTGTTGCAGTTGCTTGAGAGTGTCTTCTTCGACGCTCTGCTCGGCGCCTGTGTAGACCAGCCCGTTCTCGCGGCCATATTCCTGTAGCCGGTTCTCCGATTCTTCCAGGTTTGTCTTCAGATGCTCCAGTTGCTTGTTCATCCACCGGGAAGTCCGGCTCGAAGATTCCCAAATGGATTCCAGGCTGTATTCGATGTACTCATGCGCCAGCGCATTCGCGAACGCCGCTGAATAGCGCGCATCCGACGATTCGCACACGATCTCGACGATGCGGCTGTTGGCGACGATGTTGGCGGCGACTTCCACGCTGCGCCGATGTCCGGTTGGAGCGGCCGGCCCTGCCAATCCAAAAAACTTCCGCAGTCTTCGCAAACGGCCCGGCGGAGCTTCGGCCACCGGTTCGGAAGCGAATTTATCCTCTACCCGCTTGCGCAGCGAACGGCTCTCCAGCACCCGCACTTGCGTTTGCAGAAAATTCTCTGGCCCGAATCCGCCGCCCACGTCTTTGTCGCCCAGCACGCCCGCCTCGCCTCGGCCTTGGCTTTGAAACTCCAGATAACTGCGCGCCTCATAGACCGGCGTCTGCAGCCAGCTCACCAGGCAGCCCGCTCCGGTTCCGAGCGCCAGCATGGCCACAAGCAGCGTGCGATGCCCCCGCAGTAACTGCACGTATTCGAGTACACCGCGCGGCTCGCCCTCGGGCGCGCTCTTGCTTTCGAGCGGCTCGAGATAGGCCACGCTCACAGGCGCCCCGGCGGCGGGCTTTGTTTCCCGCTCGGGCTGATTCGGATAAGGCAAGTAATTGGGCAAGATGCTGCTTTCGTTGTTTGGTTCGCGCGTGCGGCTAAAGGCGGCCCAGAATATACACGCTCGAGGTAATGGCGGTCGACGTGGCCGTCTCGAGATAAATGGCGAGGCGGCTCGATGGCACAATGACGATGTCGCCGTCTTGGAGCGTCAGATCCTTGTCCTGTCCCGACAGAATGCGTTTGGCATCCACCCGTGTCGAAGCGATCTCGAGTCCGTTTTTGTCCACATGCCGCAGCACCGTGTGTCCCGGCTTCGCGATGCGCGTCAAACCGCCCGCCATGGCGATTGCCTGGCTGAACGACACTTTGTTCTGCGTGACTAACTCAATGGCTCCCGGCCGCGCGACTTCTCCCGCCACATACACCATGCGCCGGATCTTCGGATCTTTCGAGACCGTTACGACATCGTTGGTCAGCACCGCGACATTCGCCGCCGCGCTATCGCGCTGCAACACGTCTTTGAGCGGCAGTTCGAGTACGCTGTACATCCCGTCGGGCGAAGTCTTTGCGTTCGCATACGGGATTGTTCCGTATTCCCGCGCCCGCGTGAGCGTCACCGTCGGGCCCGCTTCTTTCGGTCCGCCGGCAAGCACCAGCGCTTCGAACAGTGTCGTCGCTCCCTTCAGTTGCACTACGCCCGGCTTCTCCACCGCTCCGGAAACCGTCGCCGGGTGCCCGTGAAACTCGGAAATGAATACGGTGACTTGCGGGTTCCGGACAAATTCTTTCAGCCGAACGGTCAGCTCCTGTTCCAGCTGCGCCTCGGTCAGGCCCGCCGCCCGTACGCGCCCCAGAATCGGAAGTGTCAAATCGCCACTCGCCGCCACACGCCAGGCTTTGCTGATCTCATCCGAGTTCAGCGCCGCGATTGTCACCACATCATCTACGCCGATTACCGCCGCGCTGTCCCCTTCCGCCGTGGCATAGGCGCTCGGCAAGCTATCGGACGACTGATTCTCTACTGCCTGCGTCTCTACTGTGTGATTTTGGGCCGCCGTTTGCCCGGTTTGCCCAGCCGCCAGCCACAGCGGCAGCAGTATCGCCGCCAGCGCACCTCGCACAAAACTACGCATTGTCGACCAACCTTCCAAACCGGCTCACCGTTTCCGGATCGAACGCCGCTTTCTTCGCGCTCCGCTCCTCGCGGGCAACCGCTCCCGCGGGCTCGCTGCCGAGCACACGCGCAATGAGCGCACGGGTAATTTCCAGCGCTGTTTCCACTTCCTTTAATCGCCGCGCAATCGTGGCCAAATCCCCTTCTAACGAGGCCTCCCCGCTTTGCACGCGGCTCAGTAGTGCCTGCCGCGCAAAATCCGACACACTACGCGCACCGATATTCATACACGCTTGTGTTACGGACGAATATTCGTCTGGCGCCAAACGAAAGCTGACCAGAATATTTCTATTTTTAAGAAGCGACACGATGAGTATTTATTTATAAGCGGTCTGTCACCGATTGTCTTTTTAGGAGTCGCTCAGTAACCACTTCGTAGTTAGAACTGCGGAGTTTTCCGAGCAGCTTACCGCTCAACTATGCCCTATGCTCTCTATTTCGCTTGTTTGGGTAAGCTACCGCCATCAAACCCACAGAGGGTTACAATTTGTATGCAAACGAATATACATTTTTATATCGTTTGCAACGCACCGCGTCAACGTAATCACATCGCGCTGGGTACTAGGACAGACCTTAGTCCGTTTGGTATCGGCGATGCGCGGGGACCATCTTTAACTTAGTGTCTTGTCACCCAGCCGTTATTACAACCAACGTTTGTTACTTATATTCCTACCGGTCGCGCAGTATATTCCCTCTCTATATACTCGATCACTTTCGCCAAGTAATCTAGCGGATCTTCTGTGTCTTTCATGCAGAAGGTACATTGCATCAGTGCCGTATCCGCGACAAACCGCGAGACCTCTACCTCCCGCGCCGGCGCAATATACAGATCCGAGCGCGACTTCGACATCGCGAGCACCCGCTTTGCCAGCGTCACCAGGTCCGTCGGCCGCCCGCTGCCGATATTCACCGGCCCCGCAGGCGCTTCGCCCCAGCCGGCCCGCACGAAACTCTCGACTACCGTCTCGATCCACACAAAATCCAGGATCTGCTTGCCGCCATAGAGAGTAAGCGGCAATCCGCGCAGTGCCTGCTCCACAAAAATTGGAATCACACGATCGAAATCGCGCGGGCCGTACACGTTCGCCAGGCGTAAAATCACAGGCTCAAAGCTTGCCGAGCGAAATGTCCGGCAATACATTTCTCCAGCCGCTTTACTGGCTCCATAAGCGTTCTTCGGCTTCAGCGGAGCGTTTTCGGGCACTGGCAGGCTTTCCGGATCACCATACACTTCACGCGAGGAGCTGAACACCAGTCGGCGCGCACCCGCCTGCGCTGCCGCGCGTAACACTTCAAAGGTGCCTACCACGTTAGCCCGGAAGGAATAATCTAAGTCCGTTACAGCTCCGAGCACGTTGGATTGCGCCGCCAAATGGTAGACCAAGTCCACCCCTTCGGCCGCCCGCTCTACGACTGCACGGTCGCAAATATCTCCCTCCACGAGCCAAACGTTTTCCGCCCGAGGTTCCAGGTTCTCCCTCCGCCCCCGCCGCAGATTGTCGAGCACCACAATACGATTGGACGAATCGAGCGCCAGCCGGTCGACCAAATGGCTGCCGATAAACCCAGCGCCGCCGGTGATGAGTATACGTGTCACGATAAACGATGCCCCAAAGAGTAACTATATACGGGTTGGTAACTAGTCCGTTTCTTCTGCCCGCGTAGGTAATATCGGCATCTTCTCATGCCCCAGATGGCAAAAAGAACTAGTATTCGGATGACCGTGGCTGACTGTAAATGGATTGCCTGTTTGGCGTGGCTGCCGTAATTCGTCGATCGGAATACGTCGCGTCCGCATTCAAAGAGTCAAATTAACAGGTATACTCCCCGAGTCTGATGCCAGTACTAAGTGGATCGGGTGCATGACCCTTCTCGCTTGAGTGCTAGGGGCGTCAGCGCCTATGATGAGAACACGTTTCCTAACAAGTGGAGGATTTGTCTGAATGCAACTGCGTGCATCCCGGTTGCTGCTGGCAGGCGCTTACCTGGTTGCATGTACCGTGTTTCCAGCAGCCTCGCAAAGCGTAAACATCGACTGTGGCGCGTATCAGAGCTATCGAGCCGCCGACGGCGCCGTTTGGTCCGCCGACCAGTACTATAGCGGCGGCCAGCAATTATATACTAGCTACAACGTAAGTGGCACCTCCGATTCCCCGCTTTATCGCACGTCCCGAGTCGGCTATTACGGCGACTTCTCCTATGCCATTCCTGTCTCAAACGGCTCCTACAGCCTCACCCTAAAGTTTGCTGACGTCCAGTTTTCCGCTCCCGGCCAACGCATTTTCAACGTCGTTGTCAATGGCACGACGGTCTTAAGCCGTTTCGATGTCGCCGCTGCGGGTGGCTTTTATAACGCAATTGACCGGCAGTTTCCGGTTGTAGTTACTGATGGGACGCTCCGCATTCAGGTGCAGGGCGTCGTGAAAGTGGGCCTGCTCAGCGCGATTCAACTTTCGGCGACGGGAGCCGCTCCTGTTGCAGTTTCTTTGTCTCCCACCGAAGGTACGCTTGCCGCGGGGACCCAGATGACGTTCACGGCCACTGTATCGGGCGCTGCCAATCCTGCGGTCACCTGGGCCGCTACGGCCGGCACAATTGCGGCGGGCGTATTCACGGCTCCCGCGGTAACAGTTGCCACACCGGTAACCATCACCGCGACCAGCGTGGAAGATCCAAGCAAGTCGGCCAGTGTACAGGTTACGGTAACTCCCCCTGCTCCTCCTCCGCCTGACGACTCCGGCTCGGATGGCGGCACGGGCGGTGGTCCCTCTGGTACCCAAACTATTCGCATCGATTGCGGCGCATCGCAGGGCTACACCGCCGCCGACGGAACAGTCTGGTCTGCCGACCAATACTATACAGGCGGGCAGCAGGTATACACCGGCTACTTACCGGGCATATACGGCACGGCGCGCGGAGGTTATTACGGCGATTTCAGTTATGCCATTCCCGTCACCAATGGCTTGTACACGGTCACTTTGAAGTTTGCCGAAATTCAGTTTTCGGGATTGCATCAGCGGGTTTTTAACGTCCTGCTCAACGGTACGCGCGTCATCAGTAACCTGGATCTGGTAGCGCAAGGCGCGTACTACAAAACACTCGACATGCCGTTTCCGGTCGCCGTCACCGACGGTATGATTCGTATTAGCACGCAAGCAGTCACCGGAACAGCTCTTTTAAATGCTATTCAGATCGTGCCTGCCCCCGCACTCCGTCTCTCCGCTGGGACGCTCTCGTTTGCCGGCTTTGCCGGTGGTGCAAACCCCTCCGCCCAAACCATCGATGTAACTAACGCCAGCGCCGGCCCACTCACCTGGACGGCGTCTAATACACAGTCGTGGCTTCACCTCTCCGCCGCCTCCGGCAGCGCGCCTACACCGCTGTCGATTAGCGTCACAACAGCCGGTCTTGCAGCTGGAACGTATAGCGACACCATCACCGTTGCCGCCCCGGACGCCACTAACTCGCCACAAACGATTTCTGTTACTTTGACCCTCACCGGCGCTCCACCGGTGCTCTCGCTGTCGACTCACACCGCCGCCTTTTCGGCGACCAGCGGAGGCGCCAATCCTCCCGCGCAGAGCGTCTCGATTACGAATGCCGGCGGTGGATCTCTTAGCTGGACAGCAAGCAAAACGCAGTCCTGGCTCACTCTGACCGCTACCTCCGGTGTCGCGCCGGCAAACCTCTCTCTCGGCGCGCTCGTCAACGGGCTCGCCGCCGGCGTTTATTCAGACACAGTTACTATCTCCGCCGGAACTGCCGACACACAGAGCGTAGCCGTGACATTGACCGTGACCGCGCCTACTCAAACACAGACCGGCATATTAGTCGCTAACTGGACCTTCGATACGAACATGGTCGTCAACAATACGGCCCTCGATAGCTCCGAAAGCAATCTGTACGGAGTTCTGAACGGCAACTCCACCCTCACAGCCGGTAAACTCGGCCAAGCCCTCGTATTCGACGGAACCACTACGTCCGTCTTCGTCGCGCCCGATTCCCGTCTCGCGCTGGCGCAGGATCTGACGCTCGCCGCCTGGATCAAAACGCAAAACAGCACACGGACCGAAACCGTGATCTCGAAGTACAACGCATCCGGCAGCGAAGACGGCTATATCGTCGAGACCACGCCGGACGGCTATCTGCAGTTGCGCCTCGGCGGCCAAAACGTTGCCGGGAACCGGGATATTCTCGATGGAACCAACAAAATTAACGACGGTCAATGGCATCACATCGCAGTGATCATTCGCCCCGCTCAGGACGTTATGTTCTACATCGATGGAGGCCTGAGTTCGGTGGATTATTTGACCATCACCGGCGGAGCCACCGGAACGGGATTCGGCATCGGCGGCCCAACTTTTATCTCAAATTATTTTACCGGCTCGATCGATGATGTGCGCGTCTACACGCGAGCGCTCACCAGCGCCGAAATCGCCCAGTTATTTGGCAGTTCCGTTATCACCGTAGCAGGCGGGGAACACCTCTACAACGGCATCGTGATGCCCAAGAATTTCCCGCCGCCTACCCTGCCGACGCAAGTAGCGCGTACACCTTACTATCTCAATAATCCACCACTTGTGATCCCGATCAACGTCGGCCGCCAACTCTTTGTCGATGACTTTCTGATCGAGCACTCCACACTGCAGCGCACTCCCCACCGGCCCGTCATCCAGCCGCTGCCGGTACTGACACCCGGATCGCCCATTAGCGCCGGGGCTTGGTATGATCCGGCGTCGCAGTTATACAAACTCTGGTATTACAACGAAACTCCCGACTACCGCTACGCCTATTCGAGCGACGGCTTGAATTGGACGCTTCCCTCTATTCCGGACGCTCTCGTACCAGGGACCAATGAAGTCGTCCGCGGTGGCGACACCATCTGGCTCGACTTGCAAGAGACCAATCCGGAGCGCCGTTACAAATCGTTCGCCGTCGATGTGGGAGCCGGCAAAATCTACGTCTACTTCTCCGCCGACGGCATCCACTGGAGCGCCAAGCAAGACTTCGGCATGACTACGCTATCTGATCGGACAACGGTGTTCTGGAATCCATTCCGGCAGGTCTGGGTGAATAGCGATCGCGGCAGCGCCGGTTCAATCGGCCGCGCCCGCTTCTATTCCGAAAGTAAGGATCTGACCACCTGGACGCCCGCCGATCCTTCCAAGACTTTTTGGACTGGACCTGACGACCAGGATCCGCCCTATTACGGGCCTGGCGGTGAACCTCCCGAACTCTATAACCTCGATTCCGTCGGCTACGAAAGCGTCATGGTCGGGTTATTTAGTTGGTTTTATCCGGGAGTAGGCTACAAAGACTATCAGTTACCCGGACCGATTTTAGTCGAGCTAGGCGTTGGCTTCAGTCGCGACGGATTCAGTTGGGATCGCCCGACTCGCGGCGGCGCCTCAAACGCCTTCATTCCTGCCTCCAATCAGGCCGGTACTTGGAATGCGTTCAATACGCAATCGGTGGGCGGCGGTTTCCTCGTCGTCGGCGATGAACTCTGGTTCTATTTTTCCGCGCGTACGCTGCAGAAACCGCTCGATGGGGTATTCTCCACCGGATTGGCAAAACTGCGGCGCGATGGCTTCTATTCTATGGACGCCGGTGCTACGGAAGGCACCCTCCAGACGCGGACCGTCACGTTTACGGGTAATCATTTCTTCGTGAACGCAGATACATCGAACGGCCAGCTATTGGTCGAAGCCCTCGATGAAAACGGAAATGTCCTGCCGGGATTCTCTAAGGCAAACTGCACACCGCTGCACGTAAACAAAACGCTCCAGGAAGTCACGTGGCCCGGTGCAAATTTGGGAACGCTCTCCGGCAAAAAAGTCAAATTCAAATTCTATTTGACAAACGGAAGCTTGTATTCCTTCTGGGTAACGCCCAGCGCACAAGGCGCCAGCTATGGCTATGTTGCCGCCGGCGGCCCTGGTTTCACCAGTGTTATCGACACCGTCGGCGCAGCACACTAAGCTTTATGGGCTAGGTTGGAAACCTGCGGCGGGTTGTCCACCCGCCCCGGCTCCAACATAGGAATATGACGATAACTCGCTTCCCGGCTGGTCAGCCAGTTATACCGGACGATGTACCATAACGCGGCGATGCCGTCTTTCATGCCGATCTTCTTGCCTTGCTCATAAGTGCGGCCATAGTAACTAATCGGCACTTCAAAAATCGCGCAACCAAGCTTCGCAACCTTCGCTGTTACTTCAATCTCGAATCCGAAACCTTTGGACGTAATCACCATGTTCCGGATGATCTCGCCCCGAAATGCCTTGTATCCGGTTTCGACGTCCGATAAGTTCACATTCGTAAGCAGGTTGGAAAGAAAGGTCAATCCCTTGTTCGCCAAATAGTGATAAAAATACAACACTCGGGCTGCTTTGCGAACCAGAAACCGCGATCCGAACACCACATCGGCCACTCCATCGATAATCGGCTGAACCACCTCCTTGATTTCGGTCGGATCGTACTCGAGATCGGCATCCTGCACGATCACGATGTCTCCACGGGTCTCGGCAAAGCCGGTACGTAATGCGTGTGTTTTGCCGCGATTCTGCTCATGATGCAGCACCCGCACTTGCGGATAGCGCGCCTCGAGGCCTCGTGCGATCGCCAACGTCCGGTCCGACGAGCAATCGTCCACGATGACAATCTCGCGTAAATAAGGAACCTCGATCAGCTTCTCCACTACGCGAGCAAGAGTCGCCTCTTCGTTAAAGGCCGGCACGACGATGGACAACACCTCTGATGCCAGCGAATCGGGATTAATCATTTATTCCTTCCCATTTTCCCCAAAAGAAGCTGATTTTTGGGTACTCGCTGTACTACCGTAATCCGTTCTGGAGAGAGAGATATTCTTATATAGGCCAGGGCCGAGATCCGTTCAATCAAAATCCAGCTCGACGTTATCGACATAACACCAACCCCAGGTCTCCCCAGACTCAAGTGAACGCACAATCGGATGGCGGGTCGCATGGAAGTGCTTCGTGGCATGTTTGTTCTTCGATGAATCGCAGCACCCCACATGGCCGCACTCGAGACACATCCGTAGATGCACCCACCGGTCGCCCATCTGGAGGCACTCCTCACAGCCTTTCGTTTTAGGCTTCACGTTATGCATCTGGTCGAGGTGCGTACATGCCGGCATTCGGGTCACTCCTTACATAGACAAAATGCTATCGAGGAGGTTTCGTATCCGGTGCGACGAAGCTTCGGACCACGCCCTATGAAACACTCCTTATTTGTATCTCACTTCCACCCAAAGCGGCTCTGCCGTGTTCATGAAATGTAGCCGTACACTTCCTGCTTCGATGTCATACTGGTTTTTGTCTAGGGTCTTGTTTGCGATTAGAATTTCGGCGGGCGTGCGCCGGCTGGCGATCAGAACAACGGCTTCGGTAGCGGCGATTCCATTCGTGCGAAACTTCAGAACGTTGCCGGCGAATTCTTCCTGATCGACCCGGCATGCCGCCGCCACCACGGCGGGCTCCTTGCGTGTTTGCTTGTCCAGATCGAACAGCAGCGCGCGCTTGCCGGGCGTCAAGTTCACGCGCGTGAGCACCGGCAACTTTGCGTTGAAAAGGTCTACGTAGCGGCCTTTTAAAGACTCTGCCTTTGATTGCGGAACCGATTCATCGAGAGCCGCTGCCACAACATATGGCCCACGCCGCAGAACCAGAACATTGCTTTCCTTCCAGGCAATTTTTAACGCCGCCGCGGCGCGCCTTACTGCACTCCGAACCTGCTCAGCTCCGTCGGCTTGATAAGTCAGAGCTGCCGGTGATTTCGCCTCTCGTATAACGATCCCGCGTCCCACGCGGGACAGACCAGTGGCATCCTTGTCCAACCCCAATTTTTCGAAAAGATGCTGGCGCGGTGTCTTGAACGCGAGAGGCGCCGTGTTCCACCACTCGCGTACCGCATTATATGGATCGTTATCGTCATCAATTACCACCAACGCTCCGCCTTGGCGAACCCATGCGCTCAACGCCTCGTGAAAAGCGGGATCGGGCGGCTTCTGCCCCTCATACGTCAGCAGAAGCAGCTTATAGCGGGCAAGAAAACCGGGCTTGACGGCGCTTTCGATCTGCACCGGCTCAACCGGCACCCCACGTTTAACCAGCGGCATCGCAAGTCCGTAAAACGATCCCAGATTTGCATCCGAGGGCGTCGGGTCCGCACGCTGAAACATCATCGTATCCGATACCAGCACACCCACGCCTTGTGTACCGCTCTGCTGCCAGCGCACCGATTCCGGCGGCTGTTTCATCTCACCCAATGCACGAATTACGGCTTGTAATTCCGTTTCGTACTCTTTCGGAATGGGAACCCGCTCCGCATTTGGCCCGCCTTTCGCTGCATGCTTGCCATTAAAAATGCGCTCAGGCCAAGGCATGATTTCGTAGCGCCATACTTCGGGTTCGAGCAGCGAAGCGGTCAGCGTATTTTCCCAATTACTTCGATAATCCTCCCAACTGTGGTTGGGATTGTCCTCAATAGGATCGTTCAAATACCAGACACGCCGGCCCGAGGCTCGCACCAGGTTCTGCATAGCGCCGTATTCGAGAAAGGCCGTTTCGAAAGTGCGCTCTTCCCGCCGCCCTTCATATACATTAGGCGTGCGCGCCGTGCCCGTCCATACCTGGGCAATGTAGCCGTCCGCCCCCACGTCGATCAAAGAGGATTCGGGACTTACAATGCGCCAATGCGCGTAGTTGATCAGTGAATGTGTCGGAACATAGCACGGAATCGTCCGGCCATGCGCTTTGCCATACTTCTTAACGAAATCGAACACCTCGGAAAGAGCGCGGCGATACAAAAAGTATTTAAGCTTGGAAGCCCGGTATTGTGCGTCGGGTGAACTGTCCGGCGGCTGCCACGGCTCGTTATAGTAGGCTTTCCATTCACGCTTGAAATTTTCGCTATAACCGCCACGGGCCCAGTATTCGGGCTCCTCCAGATAAATTGCTTCCGCCCCGGCATCCAGCGCGCGTTCGACGCCTTGTGTCAGATAGCGCCCGTAGCTTTCACCCGGCGACATGTACGGGACTCGCGGATTGCGGCCGTGCAGGATCAGCTTTCCGCTGCGCTCCTTTTGTGCCTCGTCCCAATGATTCTTGCCGTCGAACTGCCCGTCCAGATAGTCCTGGTATTGGCCCCAAGCTACGCCCGTCATCACCTGAACGCGATAACCGTGATCGCGCCAGCTCGCCATCCTCGCCGGTAGATCCGGACCGATGCCATAGGCCATCGCCACGTCGGCATCCAGATTGATGCGCGGTGACCACGGCCGGTGCGTCTGAAAGCTCAATCGCTCGTCAACGGCGCGTTCGGAAACCGCCGCTCCCGACACCAGCAAGAGCGCGAGCAGCAAGCCTTTCATCAGAACACGATCTTAAGCCCTAATTGAATCGACCGTGGATTATTCGTCTGCGGATTGGTGATCATTCCAAACGTGGCGCTATCGATGCTCGTGCTGATCGCCCCGGCATTCCCACCGATCGTATGCCGGTTGGCCACATTAAATGCGGATGCGCGGAACTCCACATATTTCTGCTCCCCGAAATAGAAATTCTTCAGCAACGAAACATCTTCACTCCGCTCCCAAGGCGTCCGAAGTTGCGAGATGTTTCGGGGCGTGTTGCCATAAACCCCGTTAGGAGGCCGCACAAAGGCCGCCGGGTTGATGTAGGGCACGGCAGCCGGATTGTCCCAATTGAAATTTGGATTGACAAGCGGAATCGTCACACCCGCTCCCGGAGCAAAGCTTGCCCGGGTCGTGCCCGAAGCTCCGAACATATTCTGTCCTGATGTCACGAGCAAGGGGAACCCGGATGTGTATCGCTGCACTCCTGAAATACGCCAGTTGCCGATAAGCGCATTCGCCACGGCCGGCATGTTGTCGAAAAATTTTTTCCCGCGGCCAACCGGGAATTCGTATACATAACTCAAATTGATCACGTGCGTCTGATCTTGCAGCCCCACCGCCTTATCCAGCGAGCGATTATATTGGTTCTGCCCCGAACCGTCGCCGCGATTGGCATCTTCCCCGTCTACGTTCGAGATCAGCTTCGAAAACGTATAGGTACCAAGAAAATATAGCCCCGACTGGAACCGATGCTCAAAGCTCGTCTCGAGCGCATGCCATGTCATATGCCCGTCATTCTGGCCTCCCGCATTCGAATCGATCCCGTTGTATTGCGGATAAGGACGCAGCATCTGCTGAAGCTGCCGGGTCACCGGATAGCCCGCGTAGGGAAGCGGTAAGCCGAGCGCTTGCACCCGCGGATCGCTGATCGGCAGGCTCAATAAAGTTCCATACTGCGCCAGATATTTCGGGTCGAGCTGATTCTGCGTTTGCTTTTTCGAAAGCAGCCTATTCCCGATCGTAGCGTGATAGCTGGCGCGAAATACCGAATTCTTCGCGATCGATTGCTCAACCGTAAAATCCCAGTCCAAAAAATATGGCGCGCGCCCCGCGAGCGGATTATAGTAGAACGGCGTTCCATAAAGCTGTATCGTCGGATCGATTACTGGTGGTTTGTTTGCCGCGACGGCGTTCGCGAACGTATTGAAGCCGTTTTCCATGCGATAGGCAATCCCATTACCGAGGAAGTTCGATGGCACACTGAAGTTGCCGCCAAACCCTTGGATGCCGTTATCGGCATTGCCATCTTCGCGCGTCGGCGAATAGAAGATAGCGCTGCCCGCTCGAATCACCGTGCTGTTCGTCGCCTGGTACGCAAAACCCAGTCTTGGACCGAAGGCATTGAGCCGCGTCTGTCCAAAACGATTCAGGCCGCTGCGCCCTGGGCCGCTCCCGGCGAAGATCATTGCCCCCGGCAGGCCGCCCGCCGCCGGATTGGGGCAGCTTGGACAAAAATTACTGTTCTTGTGGTGCTCCTCCTCTTTCGGCACTGGCACCTCGTAGCGCAAGCCGATGTTCACGGTTAACTTCCTGTTTACCTTGATGTCATCTTGGATGAACCACGCGTAGTACGGGAAATAGAAATCGATGTCGGCGCTATAGTTGAAACTTCCGCCGTTCGCAAGACCCAGCAGAAAAGCGGCGTAATTCGATCCGGTCTGCCCGCTCACGCCTGGATTGCCTGTGGTCCCAGGCGAGAAATTCACCGTACCCGCGCAATTGTTGCAATCGAGCCGCCGATAACGGCCTTTGTAAAACTGGAAGCCGAATTTTATATTCTGTTTGCCGTGCGCCCAGGTCATCTGTTCGTATACGCTCTCCGAGCGCTGGCGCGAATCGGTGTTCACGTGCGTGCCGTAGCTGAGAAATTCCGTGTCGTAGCGCGTCATATGCCCTACCGAGCCGCCCACGGTTGTTCCTGGGATCTGCACCGCTTGCCGATAATCGTCCGGCACGCCGTTCGTGTTGTCAGGATTTTCAAGTATGTGCCGCTGATCGAATCCAATGGTTATGTGATTTACAAGAGTGGGTGTGATGACGAAATCTTCGTTCACGCGGTAGTAGCGGATCAACGAGGAAGACCCCCAGCCGGGAGCCGGAATATTCGGAACCGGGCCAACAGATGGAATCGCCGGATTAAAGTACCGGCTGAAGAAAACACTCAACCGGTTCTTCTGGTTGATAACGTAGTCGCCTTTAATGGAAAACACATTTGAGCGGTTGACTGGGTTCCCAACCGCTAGCGTGTTGTTGAAAGTCTGGTTCGGGTTACCTGGCTCCGGCAGCAGCGACTGCAATTTTCTCGCTAATGGATCGATCCGATTGGGACAAATCACGTTGAACACTCCATTACAAGCGAGCCGTGGCCGCGCGGTAGGATCGCTTATGATGTTGCCGTTTGCGTCCAGCGGATCGTAAAGCGGAATCATCTTTCCTGAGGAGTCCGTATAGCTTCTAAAATCCCCGTTTCGCATGGCGTCGGTCGGCACCGTCACCACGTTCGTCGGCGCCGGTCCGTGAAAATTCGCATACTCGTATGCGGCGAAAAAGAACAGCTTGTTTCGTCCGTCGTATATCTTCGGAAGAACCACCGGGCCGCCCACACTAAATCCCGGATTGTTCTGGCGTCTTTCGCCGCGAACGCCGGGCCCCAGCGTAAAACCGCGCGCGTCCAATTTCTCGTTGCGAAAGAACTCGAAGACGCTGCCGTGCAACTCATTGGTGCCCGATTTGGTCGCCCAGTTAATAATCCCGTTTGACATCCGCCCATACTCAGCGGAATAAGAAGAACTCTGTACCTTGAATTCATCGATCGCTTCCACGCTGATGCCGTTCATCGCGGGATCGTTCCGCCGTTGGCTCTGCGATTCGGCGCCATCCAGATACTCGCTCTGTCCATCCAGCAATCCTCCCCCAATGCGCGGATTTCCTTGCGTGCCGATAACGCCTGGCGTCAGAATGACGAAGGCTGTGGTGCTCCGCAGCCCGCCATTGATGAACAAAGGAAGATCCAGGATGGCCTTCGTCGGCATGACTTTTCCTAAATTCGACCCCTCCGTACTGAGAAGTGGCTGCGCCGCCGTGACCTCCACTGTCTGATCTACCGAGCCGAGCGTCAGCGCGACATTTAAACGGACGGTTGTATTGACTTGCACCTGCACATTATTAGCAGTGGCTTTGCGGAAACCTGTTTTGTCCACCTCCACCGTATACGAGCCCACCGGAAGGTACGGAACGGTATAGATACCATCCGCGCCTGTCGTGACCGCCTGTGTTAATCCGGTTGCTGCGTTCTTTACTGTGACTCGCGCATCCGGCACGTTCGCATTTCCCGGATCCGTAATTGTCCCAGTAATCGTTCCCCTATCCTGGGCGCAAACTATCGCGGCCAAGCCGAATAATGCAAAGGCCAATCTTATGGTGATAGCAAATGACATAGACTTCCCGAACTTCCCCTGATTGTGCCGATGCCTTGTTCCGAATAAAAGTACTTAACCGTTAAGCCCTGCGCCGCTCATCTCCTATATACCGAAAAAGCTCGCGCTGACAAGATATATTTAACGGTTAAGAGGGGTAAGCCAAATCAAATGGGGGAAGCAACTACACCACAATCGTCACGCACTCCCGTAAATTCCACAGCCTATCCCCCGATCCTTGTGCTCACAGGTGCAGAGAAGCGCGAGATTGTACGGCGCATCGTTCACAGTCAAGCCTTCGCGAGTTCACCGGCCTTACGCGCCTTTTTGCTGTACGTGACCGAGCACGCCGTTTCCTCTACCTCGGAACGAATTAAAGAACAGCGCATCGGCTGCGAAGTCCTGGGCCGCAAGCCCGACTACGATCCCGCCACCGACAACGTTGTGCGCGTGCGAGCGCATGAACTCCGGCAGCGCCTGGACAAGTACTTCAGCACCGAGGGAGCGCACGAGCCCATCATTGTTTCTATCCCTAAAGGAAGTTATGTGCCGGTCTTTGCGGAACGCGCTTCAGCTCCTGAATCCAGCACGGCCCAAATCGGCGGAACCGTTCGCCGTTGGCGTTGGATTCCCTGGGCTCTGTGCGTCAGTCTGGCGGCAGCGGTTCTTTTTCTTACCGTCTCGAACTGGAAAATTCAATCGGCTCCCCACGCGCAGCCGCCGCCTGTTTCCATACGTGACTTCTGGGGCCAGTTCTTTCGCGAGCCTGGACAAGAGATGATGGCAGTCGCCGCCGATTCGAGTTTTGCTCTCTGGCAGGATATGGCCGGCCAGGAGCTGAACCTCGCCGATTATCTCAGCCGGAAATATTTACAAACAGCAATCGGAAATCCCAAGTTACGCGAGCTCGTCGCCCGCCGCTCCACCAGTCCAGCCGATCTTGCTTTGACGCTTCGCCTCGCTGAAGTCGCGCGGACCTTTGGCGGCAAACTCAATTCTCAATATGCACGCAATGTCGACATTCGCGAGCTGCGAAAGTCAAACGTTGTCTTGATCGGGAGCCGCCGTTCCAATCCGTGGGTTGAGCTATTCGAGCGTCACATGAACTTCGTTCTCACACGTGACCCGCATTCCGGAGCGCCGCTCTTTGAAAATCGTCATCCCAAAGCAAATGAGCGCCCGGCATACACAATTCCTGTCGTTTTCGATGCCGACGGCACCGAAAAGCAAGAATTCGAGTCCTACGCCGTAATTGCGATCGTCCCAAATCTTGCGACTACCGAAACTGCCATTCTAGTCGAAGGCCTGAATATGCAAGCGACCGAAGCTGGCGGCGAAATTGTCACCAATCCGGAACGTTTGAAGCTACTGTTGCACCGTGTCGGACACAAGGAAGGCACACCGGTACCGCCCTTCGAGGCGCTAATTAAGATGACCTCGGTTCCGGGCGGCTACACCGATGCGCAGGCCATTGCCTTCCGCTATCCGGCTCAACCCTAGGGTGTGACCAATCTCGATTCCATCGTGTACGTCTTCTCCGGCTTGAAATTCGGATCATGCAAAATACGAGTTCCGATCTCAACCGCTTTATCCACGCATAACGGGTAGACAAAAGTCGCCGCCAGCACGCCATCATGGACTTTTTCGATGCCTCCGCCCGGGCCGCTCAACCCATCGATGCCGACGAAGATCATTTCCTTCTCCCGCCCCAGCTCTCGCGCCGCCAAATACGCGCCTACTGCCATCGGATCGTTATGCGCATACACGACATCGATCTTGGGCTGCGCGCGTAAAGCCTCCGTCATGCGATCTTTGGCCTTCGCCTGGATCCAGTCGGCTACCGCTTCATGCACGACTTTGATTCCGGGATATTTCGAAAAAACCTCGTGCGCCCCCGCGTAGCGGTTAATTTCTCCCTCGACGCCCAACAACCCGCGCAGCTCGACAATATTTCCTCGCGGGCTCCCGTTCTTCTTTTTCAAATAATCGACGATAAAATTGCCCGCCATCTCGCCGATCTTGTGATTGTCGGCCTTGATATACGTCGTGTAATTGGGCTGAAGAATATCGCGCTCAAGACAAATCACCGGAATACCACTCCGGTAGGCACGGCCCATCACCTCTGTCAACGGCGCCCGCTCGTTCGGAGCCACAATCAGTAAGTCCGGTTTCTGCCGGATGAACGCCTCGATCTGCGCTACTTGCTTGCTGTTATCCTGCTGCGCATCCGCAATCACCAGCTCTACGTCGGGCTGCTCGCCAAACAGCTTCGTCATCAAAGCGTTCTGCGCCGCCCGGTAAGGCTCGGCATTGTTGCATTGGCTGAATGCAACCAGATATTTTTTCGCACTAGTCTGCTTCGTGCCTCCGCAGCTCGCAAGCAAACACATCGCCAACAGCGCCAAAACAGAACCGCGCGCGTAACGGACTGTGAAAAAAAAATTAGGGACTGACTGAAGCGCCGTACCGTAAGCTACTGAGAAATAAAGTCCCTGAATGCAGGCGCGGCTGTCTGTACCTAATTTTTTCACACACCCATAAGCAAGCGGCGTCAAAATCTTTCGCATGCTACTCTCTTTTCCCACTCTTCTGAATCGCCACTGCAAGCACGATAATAACCGCCTTGACCATCATCTCCACATTACTGTCCACATTCTTGAGCCGAAGAATATTCGTCAGAATACCCATGATTAGCGTGCCGACTACCGTCCCGCCGATCGATCCGCTTCCTCCGGCCAAACTGGCGCCGCCAATCACCACCGCCGCAATCGCATCCAGCTCATACGCCACGCCGGCATTCGGATTGCCCTGATGGTTTTCCGCCGCATAGAGCACGCCGGCAATTCCGGTGAGCAGCCCCGTCAGCGCATACACCCAGATCTTAATGCGCCGGATCGGCAAACCCGTATACCGTCCCGCCTTCTCGTTGTCGCCAATCGCCCGCACATAGCGGCCGAAGACCGT
>JAICIH010000020.1 GCA_025924475.1 Bryobacteraceae bacterium | reverse complement strand
TACGAACGTAAAGACGATGGTCAAGAAAGTCGAATTCGATGTCGAATATGTCGTCGTGATAGGGGATCGTCCAGGTGGACAGGCCACGTGGAGTGACATACAGGGGCACATTCCACCAATGATTTTCTCGAGGTGTAAGCATCAGGCGCGTTTTGCCCACAATCTGCATCCACATGTGCAGGGTCGTCGCCGTGTCTTTCCATTCTTGCCAGGGCAGGGCCGGCCAGAGATCCGATTCAGAGGCAGGTGCGTTCATCTGATTCCTATTGCTTGCCCTATTCTGACTCATCTGCGCCTGCTATGGTCGTCAGGGGCAGAAACCCTGCAGTACTTTCTTCCACATGCGACTCTGTAAAGTGATGGCGATCGCGAAGCCGGCGCATTTGCTCTTCTTTCGTTCGATGCTACTCAACCCGAAGTCTATGGGAGCGGTGGCGCCCAGCTCGTCCAGGCTTTCGGAGCTTATGGCGTCGCGGGTGGACGCGGCGAGCGCACCGGTATTGGAAATCGGGGCCGGCACTGGAGCGATTACACAAGCGCTTCTGAAAGGCTCCGTGAATCCCGAGCGCCTGTTCGTGATTGAGCGCGACCCAAAACTCGCGGCATTCCTGCGGCACAGATTTCCACGCGTCCGTGTATGTTGCGGCGATGCTATTTACTCTCACCGCTTCTTATCCGATCACGCAATCCCGTGCGTCCGAACGGTGGTGTCGAGCTTGCCGCTGCGCAATCTCTCTTCTGTGGAAATGGCTGCGAATGTGAATGCCATTCTCCACGCTCTAGCCGACGAGGGGCAGTTCATTCAATACACGTATGGCTCCGGGTGCCCGATTCCGGCCTGGCGCTTCGGATTAGAAGTGGAATGTCTGGGCCGCGTCTGGCAGAACCTTCCGCCAGCTTCGGTGTGGCGATTTGTGAGACGGCCCTGAAGGCGGAGTCGCACCTTATTGAGACATCCGGAATGTGCTGGTAGACTATGGCAGCCCATGCTGCGGGTGCTCCTTTTCGCGCTTGTGCTGCTGGCAATGCCGGCGCGCGCGCTCGATGACTCCAAGCCGCTCACCTCGTATAGCCGGCAGAGCTGGCAGACCGGTAATGGTTTGCCGCAAAATTCGGTTCACGCTATTTTGCAAACGCACAATGGGTACATGTGGCTCGCGACCGAGGGCGGGCTAGTACGGTTCGACGGTTTGAAATTTCGCATTTACGATGCGCAAAATACGCCGGCGCTGCGAAGCAATACTGTACGGAGCCTTTTCCAGGATCGCGGCGGGGCGCTTTGGATCGGCACGGCGGACGGGCTGGCGCGGTACGAGCACTCGAAATTTCAGATGTTCGGGAGGGAGGATGGGCTGCCGAGCAACAGTGTTTTATCGCTATATGAGGACAGCTCGGGGAACCTTTTGGCGATCACTTCGGACGGCGCTGCGGCGTATGAGCATGGACGTTTTCAGACGTCGCCCAGCGGCGAAGGGCCGGAGGTCCTTCTGCACGATCGGTCCGGAGGCATCTGGACTCGAACGGCAAATGGTATGGCGGTGGACGATCACGGGCGCGTCGCAACATATACGGCGAAAGAAGGGCTGCCGAGCAGCCGGGTGACGTTCGCGTATGAAGATCGGGAAGCCAGCATCTGGATTGGAACCGACGCGGGGCTGGCGCGAGTAAGAAACGGCAAAATCGAGCGATTTCCGGCGAGCGATCCTTTGTCGAACGATATTGTTTTATCGGCTTACGAAGATCGCGAGGGCAATCTCTGGCTGGGTACGGAGACGGATGGCGTATACGTGCTGCGGGATCAAAAATTCGCAATGTACAGCAGCCGTGAGGGGCTGGCCGGCGATCTGGCGCGGAGTATTTTTCAGGATCGGGCGGGCGTGGTTTGGATCGGAACAAATGAAGGACTCAGCCGGTTCGCAGACGGCCGTTTTTCGAGCATCACGGCCAAAGACGGGCTATCGAGCAATGCGATTCTCGGACTGGCGGAAGATGCGGAAGGCCATCTGCTCGCGGGCACGCCGGATGGGCTGAACATTATCGGAGGCGGGCCAATACGAATCGTTACCACGGCGGATGGCTTGGCGGACGATTTCGTGCGGTCTGTCTATAAGGATGCGGATGGATCGATCTGGGTCGGGACGCGGCGCGGGCTCTCCCACCGTGTGAACGGAATCTTCAAAACGTATTCGCAGGCGGACGGGTTGGGCAGCGATTTTGTGGGCGCGCTGGCGGGTGCGAGCGACAGAGGCCTGTGGATTGGAACGCTGGGCGGGCTGACGCGTTTCGCAAACGGAAAGTTCAAGAACTATACGACCGCGGATGGACTGGGCAGTAACGTGATTACCACTCTGCACGAAGATACCGACGGTTCGGTTTGGATCGGCACACAAGGCGGAGGACTGAACCGGTTTGCAAATGGCCAGTTTGTTAATGGAATCTCGCGCTACACGGGCGTAGGACTACCGGATACGATTTACGGGATTCTCGAAGACGGAGAAAGGAATCTTTGGATCAGCTCGAAGACGGGGATTTTTCGAGCGAAACGGGAGGCCGGCGGCGGACTGTTGATTACACAATACGGCACGGCGGACGGCCTGCGGGTCAGTGAATGCAGCGAAGGGGGACATCCCGCGGCATGGCGAAATCGGGATGGCTCGTTGTGGTTTTCGACGGTAAAAGGCGTGGCGGTAATCGACGCGCGCACGGCCGAACGGAAGACGCCGGCGCCGCCCGTGGTACTGGAATCGTTTTCGATTGACGACCGGACATTCGATTCGGCGGATAGCGCGCCGCGGGATATCGCGCCAGGGCATTCGCGTTTTTCCTTCGAATATGCGGGGCTGACGTTTTATTCGCCGCAGCGGGCGCGGTTTCGATACCGGCTGGAGGGATTTGATCGCGCGTGGGTCGACGCAGGAACACGACGGGTGGCGTACTACACGAATTTGCGTCCGGGGCAATACCGGTTCCGGGTCTCGGCGCGCGCTTACGACGGGGAATGGAGTGAAGAAGAGGCGTCGTTCGCGTTCCGGCTGCGTCCGCATTTCTATCAGACTTACTGGTTTTATTTGCTGCTGGTACTGCTGCTTTCCGCCGCCGGGTACGAAGTGTATCGCTGGCGGCTGCGGCAAGTGGAGGCGCAGTTTCAGGCCGTGTTGGCGGAACGCAATCGCATCGCGCGAGAAATTCACGACACGTTGGCGCAGGGATTTGTGGCGGTTTCGGTGCAATTGGAATTGTTGAGGCGGCGCCTTCCGGACGCGCCGCAGGCGGTGAAAGAGCTGATCGAGCAAACGCGAGAGCTAGTGCGGAACGGCCTGGCGGAGGCGCGGCGCTCGATTTGGGAGCTGCGGGCGCAGGCTTCCGAGAACCGCGCTCCTGGGAATCACGCCGCCGTAGCGGACGATTTCGCCGCCAAGCTTTCGAAGGTTGCTGCACAAGTAACGGCGAGAACGGCGCTGAAAGTACGATTCAATGTAACCGGCGCTTACCGGGCGCTGCCGGACAAGGTCGAAAATGAAATGTTGAGGATCGCGCAGGAGGCCGTTACGAATGTGGTGCGCCATGCGGCCGCTCAGCACATCGATATTCGGCTGGAGTTCGATGAAAGGAAAGTGAAGATGACCATTGCCGACGACGGCAAAGGATTCGACGGCAGCGCGACATTTTCCGCCGCAAACGGGCATTATGGATTGCAGGGGATGCGAGAGAGAGCGGAGCAGATCGGCGCCGATCTGATGGTGGGGAATGCACCGGGCGGCGGAACGCGGGTGGTGGTGGAAGCGCCGATTCATTTATGAACAAAATCCGAATCCTGGTGGTGGAGGATCATCACGTGGTGCGGCAGGGTTTGGTGGCCTTGCTCAATACGATGCCGGATATGAGTGTGGTTGCCGAAGGAGCGGATGGCAAGCAGGCGGTCGATCTTTTCCGGCAGCATGAGCCGGATGTGACGTTGATGGATCTGCGCATGCCTGCGATGAGCGGAGTGGATGCGGTGATCGAGATCCGGCGAAACTTTCCAGCCGCGCGGATTATCGTGCTGACTACGTTTGATGGTGACGAAGACATTTATCGCGCGCTGCAGGCCGGGGCGCGCGCTTATCTGCTGAAAGGGATGTTCGGGGATGAATTGATGGATGCGATACGGGCGGTGCATGCAGGAAAGTCGCGCATTCCACCGGCGGTGGCCGAGCGCCTGGCGAGTCGTATGGGCAGCCCCGGTCTGACGGCACGCGAACTGGATGTGCTGAGGCTGATTGTGGCGGGCAAGAGCAATAAGGAGATTGGGGAAGAATTGCATATTTCCGAGGCCACTGTGAAGACGCACATTAACAATATTTTGAGTAAGCTCGGGGTTACGGACCGGACGCAGGCGACAACGGCGGCGCTGCAGCGTGGGATTGTGCATTTGAGTTAGGAGCTAAGAGACAGAATGAGATTTGTTGCCCTTTGCCTGGTTTCGGCGGCCATGTTGTTTGCGGCGTCGGATTGGCGGCAGGCTACGGAGAGTGAGTTGAAGCAACTGATCCCGGCGCGGGCTTCGGTGGAGAAGGAGCATATCGAGACGGAGTTCCGGACCGCCTCCGGCATTAGTGATGGGAAAGGGAAATTTGTCGCCGGCGTGGTGTTGATCACTGCTGGATACGCCGCCGAGGGTAAGTATTCTAATTTTTTTCTGACGCAGGTGCCGATGCATGTCGGCGAAATTGCGCTAGCGCCCGGAGACTATGTGTTCGGCTGGAAGCGAAAAGACGACGACACGCTCACGGTGAAATTTTATGAGGCGCACTCCGGGAAGTTTTTAGGCGACGTGGAGGCGAAAAGGATGAGCCGGGTAGGACGGATCGAGTCTTTTCGGATTTCTCCGCCGAAAGAGAAAGCTTCGATCCAGATTGGAAGATTTGGAATGAGTTATCGGATTTCGGATTAAAAAATTGGGGACAGACAGCCGCGCCTGCATTGCAGCGATTGTATTTTCAGGAGCTTTGTAAACGGCGCTTCAGTCAGTCCCCAATTTTTTAACTAGGACCGAGCCGAATCGATAAATTTGTGGAGGCGGTCCAAGCCTCGTTCGAGTTCGGTCATGGAAGTTGCGTAGGAAATGCGGATGTGGTCGTTGGTACCAAAGGCTTCGCCCGGCACAACGGCAACCTGGGCGTTGGCTAGCAGTTCGTTAGCGAAATCGAGCGAGTTCTTGATGCGGCCGCGGAATGCGATGCTGACGTTCGGATACGCATAGAACGCACCTTTCGGCGTGACGATGGAGACGCCTGGAATCTTGCGCAGCCGCTCAATGACAAAGTCGCGGCGGCGGCGATATTCGGCGAGCATCACGGGAACGGAATCCTGCGGTCCACGCATGGCTTCTACCGCCGCTTTCTGAGCGATGGAAGTCGGGTTAGACGTGCTGTGGCTCTGCAGCTTGTTCATGGCACCGATAATGCTAGCCGGCGCCAGAGCGAAGCCGATACGCCAGCCGGTCATGGCATAGGTTTTCGACAACGATCCAGCAACTACGACGGTTTCCTTTGCGCCGGGCTCGGCGGCAATCGAAAACGGTTTGTCCTCGTAAAGAAACTGGCAGTAGCACTCGTCGGTGAGCAGAAAGATATCGCGCTTCGACGTGAGCTGAAAAATGGCGCGGAATTCCTCACGGGAGAGCACGGCACCGCTCGGGTTGGAGGGCGAGTTGATGATGACAAGCTTCGTGCGCGGCGTGAGGTGGCGCTCGATCATGGCCGCAGTTACTTCGAAACCAGCGCTTTCTTCGGTATCGACAAAGACGCAGACGCCGCCTGCGTAGTTCACGACGTCCTTGTATGTCACCCAATACGGAACCGGGATGATGACTTCGTCGCCGGGATCGACGAGCGCTTGAATCAGGTTAAAAATGGCGTGCTTGCCGCCGACCGTAACCAGACACTCGGCGGCGCTATAGCTGGTGCCGAAGTCGGTCTTGTGGCGCTCGCAGATGGCCTGGCGCAGCTCGGGCGTGCCGCCGGCGTTGGTGTACTTGGTGAAATTGGCGGCAAGCGCGTCGATGGCGGCTTGCTTGATGTTGTCCGGAGTCGGGAAATCGGGCTCGCCGGCGCCGAAATCGACCACGTCGACGCCTTCGCGGCGCAGACGGTCCGCTTCGGCGGCGACTTTCATGGTAGACGAAACGCTAATGGTCGAAATGCGTGAGGCTATTTCCGCGGTGGCTTGCATGGGTTACCTACTAATTTACCGTGCAGGGACTTCCAGACGAACTCGGGGACGAAACTCGAGACATCGCCGCCGAGGGTTGCGATTTCCTTGACCATGCGCGAGCTGAGGAACGAATGTTGCTCGCTGGCCATGAGGAAGATGGTCTCGATGTCCGGGCGCATGCGGCGGTTCAGCATGGCCATCTGGAGTTCGGTCTCGTAATCGGAGATGGCACGGATGCCGCGGAGGATAACGCGGGCGTTGCGCTGCGCGGCGTAATCGACCAGCAGCCCTTGAAAGCAATCCACTTCGACGTTCGGGTACGAGGCGATGACGTGCTTCAGCATGTCTACGCGCTCGGGAACCGGAAAGAGCGGCTGCTTCTGAGTATTTTCGAGAACCGCTACGATGAGTTGATCGACCAATTGCGAGCCGCGCGCGATCAGGTCCAAGTGTCCATTGGTCGGAGGATCGAAGGAGCCTGGGTAAATGGCGATCAGCGGCGCGGGCATGGGCGGGAAATCTTGAGTGTAGCGGAGTCGAAGTGGATTTAGCGAGTGTTCTGGATTCGGGCAATACGGCCATCTTTTCAGTGCCTACGCACGCGCGCGGGCCGGAGGGCGCGCTGCCGGTGACGGAGGCGATGCTGCTCGAACAACCGTCGGGCAATCTTTTCGGGTTGACGCAGAATGCCGGCATGGGTTGGGCGCCGGCGGCGCTGGGCGGCAAGCAAGTGCTGATTTTGAGCACGCACGGGGGCGTGCGCGCGCCCGACGGGACGCCGATTGCGCTGGGGTATCACACCGGGCATTGGGAAGTGGGCTTACTGGTAGCCGAGGCCGCGCGCGAATTGAAAGCGCAGGGAGCGATTCCGTTTGCGGGCGCGTGTACCGACCCGTGCGACGGACGCACGCAGGGCACGACCGGAATGTTCGATTCCCTGCCCTACCGCAATGATGCCGCGATTGTGCTGCGGAGGCTGATCCGCTCGCTGCCAACGCGGCACGGCGTGATTGGCGTGGCGACTTGCGACAAGGGATTGCCGGCGATGATGATGGCGCTCGCCGGGACACGAGACCTGCCGTGTGCGCTGATACCAGGCGGCGTGACGCTTATGCCGGAGCATGGCGAAGACGCGGGCAAGGTGCAGACCATTGGAGCGCGTTTCGCGTACGGCAAAATTTCGCTTGAAGAAGCAGCGCTGGCGGGCTGCCGGGCGTGCGCCTCGCCGGGCGGAGGATGCCAGTTTTTAGGAACGGCGGCGACGTCGCAGGTAGTGGGCGAAGCGCTCGGCTTGGCGCTGCCGCATGCGGCGCTGGCGCCTTCGGGTCAGGCGATCTGGCTCGATATGGCGCAGCGAACGGCGCGAGCGATGCTGCGCCTTTCGGAATTGAAAATTGTCACACGCGATATCTTGACGGATCAGGCGATCGAGAACGCGATGGTGCTGCATGCGGCTTTCGGCGGCTCAACCAATTTGCTGCTACACACTCCGGCAATAGCGCATGCCGCGGGGCTGCGGCGGCCGACCGTGGCCGACTGGAATCGCGTGAATCGCAGTGTACCGCGTATTGTAGACGCGCTGCCGAACGGGCCGCGCAATCATCCCACGGTGCAGGTTTTTTTGGCAGGTGGGGTACCGGAAGTGATGCTGCATCTGCGGCGGGCCGGGTTGCTTGCAACCAAAGCGTTGACGGCTTCAGGAGATACGATCGAAGCCGCGCTCGATTGGTGGGAGCAATCGGAGCGAAGGCACGCATTGCGGGCACGGCTCAAGGAATTGGACGGTATCGATGCAGATGATGTGATTCTTTCGCCCGATGCCGCAAGGAAACGCGGGCTGACTTCGACCGTGTGCTTTCCAAGCGGCAACCTGGCTCCGGAAGGCTCGGTGGTGAAGAGCACGTCGATCGACCCCTCGGTAGTGGATGCGGATGGGGTCTATCGGATGCGCGGGCCGGCGCGGGTGTTCGTCACCGAACACGAGGCGATGGATGCGATCAAGCAGCAACGCATCAAAGAGGGCGATGTACTCGTGCTGATCTGCCGAGGGCCGATGGGCTCGGGCATGGAAGAGACGTATCAGATTACCGCCGCGCTCAAACATCTGCCATTCGGCAAGCACGTAGCGGTGATCACCGACGCGCGATTCAGCGGTGTCTCGACGGGTGCCTGCATCGGGCATACTTCGCCGGAGGCGCTCGCCGGCGGTCCGGTGGGGAAACTGCGCGATGGGGATTTGATCGAGATCGTGATCGATCGGAACAAGCTCGAAGGGACGGTCAATTTTATCGGGGAAGCGGAGCAGATTTTCGATGCGGAAGAAGGGCTACGGCGGTTGAATCAGCGGCCTCCGCGCGCCGATTTGCGGCCGGATCCGGCGCTGCCGGCAGATACGCGGTTATGGGCGGCGCTGCAGCAGGCGAGCGGCGGGATTTGGGGAGGATGCGTCTATGATGCGGAGGCTATTGTGCGGAGGCTGTCTTAACAGATCCGCCATCAGGGCAATTCTTCCGCGTATACATGTGCAACTTCGCCCGGATTGACTCCTTCGCTAGCTTGGCGAATCCGATCAAAAATGGGTTCATAATACCGCAATGAGTTCTTACGTACATGCAGAATTACGATCCCAAAAGAAAGAACTTTCAAGTTGTGCTGGTGCGCAAATCCTTGATCCAGGGTAATGAAGACATCAAATCTCCCATTTGCCAGCCTCAGAAGTTGTGAATCAGAAATTGCACGCCAGTCTGCATCGGCTACAGTCGTAACCTGGTGATCAGGAAAGACAAGTCTCAGGCGAGGATTGACACACTCGTCTAAGAGGATATGCATTCGAGCAGCCGTTCCTTCGCCAACCGAAGAAACTGTGTAACTTGTTCGCGCTTTACCCGCGGATAGTCGGCAAAAAACTGCTCGATTGTTTCGCCGCTTTCGAGATAGTCCAGTAAGGTTTGCACGGGCACCCTTGTGCCGGTAAAGCAAGGAACGCCATGCATGATATCGGCATCTATCGTTGCAATGCCAGCCAATGCGTTCTGCCGTTCCATGTTGATGTTCTTAAGTTAATCGAAAATCGGAGCCAACGCAATTGGGCCGCGCGTATCGAATTCCACTAGTACGGGCTCCAGGTGCCATCGCTCTGCTGGCGCTCTTTTTCTTCCCGTTTCTCGCGCATTTTGTCCTTGGCGGATTTGCCGCCTTTGAAATAGAGATGCACCGTCACGTTGTGAGTAGATGGATCGGCGGTGTAGTCGGAATGCGTGTCGGCGAGATTGTCGAAAAGACCCTGCTCCTGAATCTTTTTCAAAAAGAAGTCCGGGTATTCGGGGTTAAACGGATGGCCGGGCTTCTCGCCCCACAGCTTGGCGATGACGGGCTGTGTCGTCATGTCGAGGCCCTGGATGTCGAGTGTTTGAAAATTATACGGCTCGCCGGGGATGATGTTGTACGTTACGTTCACGGCGCGCTTTTCTTCTTCGGGTTCGGATTGCGTGGTGACGCTCGCGTCCATAAGCCCGCGCATTCTCATGCGGTGCGCCAGATCGATGCGGAAATTGTCCACTTTGGATGCATCGTAGATCTGACCCGGCTTGAAGGTAATGTTCGAACGGATTTCTTCTTCCTCCATTCCCTTGCCACGGAAGCGAATGGACCCAAATTGGAATCGCGGACCGTCCTTGATCTCGACCTTTACGATCACGCCGAGATTCGATTTGGCCGGTTCGGTTTCGATCTTAGGAAAAGAAACGGCGGCATAGCCTTTGGAGGCATAGACGGGTTTGATGGCGCCATCGAGGATCGCCTTCAGTCGCGCATCGGACAGTGGCACACCGATCGCCACTTGATTGACGGCGCGGAGAATGGTTCCAGTATCGACGGCCTGGTTTCCGCTTATGATCACTTGCGAGATGGTGGGCGCGGGCGCATCCGGTGTGAAGAGAGCGATCAATTGCTGCGGATCGTCATTCGAGATGACGGCGCGCACTTTGGCACCAGGCGTGGTTTGCGCGAGAAAATCCTGGACTGCGGCGGCGTACCGATGCAGCGCGCCATCCGTACCGGGAATACGGTCGGAATACAGATCGACGTGAGTCTTTAGATAGTTGACGATCGCTTCGGTGGAAGCGCCTAAACGCTCGAAGCGCATCGGAAAGAGCTGCTCGTTTTCGGCGAGTTCGAAGGTCAGGTCGTATTGGGGCGGATTGCTGGTCGTCCGGTATTGAAACGCCACGTTCGTGAACAGGTCGGTTTGCTGCAGTTTCAGGCGGGCCTTTTCGATGATGGGAGTGCTGATGGGCTGGCCGATTTTGAGGCCGGTCTGCTTCACGATGTCATCGGAAGAGTAGAGCCGGTTGCCGGTAACACGAATGGAATGTAGGGTTCCGGGGCGCGGCGGAGTCTGCGCGACGGCTGGGGCGACCAGTTGGACACCCAGGCTAAAGGCAAACAGCATCGGAACGAACACACGCATAGCTCTACTTCAATCATACGTGGATTTGCGGGTTGGGGTTTCCGGCCCGCTGCTAAGCTTGAGGAGAAAATGGCATACGATGTAGTGGTCATTGGCAGCGGTCCCGGCGGCTATTCCACCGCGGTTCGGGCCGGTCAATATGGCCTCAAAACGGCGTTAATCGAGCGGCAACCTAGACTTGGCGGCACGTGCCTACTGGTGGGTTGCATACCTACCAAGAGCCTGCTGCACACGGCCGATGTCTGGGAATATTTCCAGCACCCGGAAGCGGAAGGCATTAACTGTAAGGACGCGCAATTAAATTACGCGCAGGTGCTCGACCGCAAGAACAAGATCGTCACCAAACATTCGAAGGGCATCGAGTTCCTGATGCGGAAGAACAAGGTCGATGTCATCAAAGGAACCGCGCGTTTGTTGGGCGGCGGCAAGATCGAGGTTACCAACGAGCAGAACACGCAGACGGTGGAAGCGAAGAACATTATTCTGGCGACCGGGTCCGAGGCGAGAATGCTGCCGGGGCTCGAATCGGATGGCAAGCGCATTCTGACGAATATTGAAATTCTGGATTTGCCGGCGGTGCCGAAAACGCTGGGGATCATCGGCGCCGGAGCAGTGGGCGTAGAATTTGCGTCGATTTTCCAGCGGTTCGGATCGAAGGTAACGCTGCTCGAGATGCTGCCGCGGGTGGTTCCGGTAGAGGATGAGGAAGTTTCGCAGGAATTGGCAAAGCATTTCCGGAAGGCGGGCATCCGCACCGAAACCGGCGCGAAAGCCGAAAACATCCGGAAAAATGCCGATAGTGTGAGTCTTACGGTGACGCTTGCCAACGGCAATCGGGAAGAGATGGAGTTTGATGCGCTGCTAGTTGCGGTAGGGCGCAAACCGAACACGGAAAAATGCGGCCTGGAAAACACGCAAGTGCAGTTAGACCGCGGTTTCGTAAAAGTAGACAGCTTTCAGCGTACCGGTGAGCCGGGCGTCTATGCGATCGGCGATATCGTCGCTGGAACACCGCAATTGGCGCACGTGGCAACCGCGGAGGGAATGGTCGCGGTGGGGCATATCGCGGGTAAGCCGGTTCGTCCGATCCATAGAAACCGCATACCGGCCGGAACGTACACCGATCCCGGTATCGGCAGCGTGGGGTTGACGGAAGCGCAGGCGCGGGCGCAGGGTTATCGCGTGAAGGTCGGGAAATTTCCATTCGTGGGCAATAGCAAAGCGACGATTCTCGGAAAGCACGAAGGTTTCGTCAAGGTGGTTTCGGACGAAAAGTTCGGCGAGATTCTGGGCGTCCACATTATCGGGCCGGAAGCATTTGAATTGATCGGCGAAGCGGTAGCCGCAATGGAATCGGAAGCCACGGTGGAGAGCATGATGAACACGATTCATGCGCATCCGACAATTTACGAGGCGATCGGGGAAGCTTTCCAGAACGTCCATGGCCTGGCAATCAACATCTAGAAAAAAATTGGGGACAGACAGCCGCGCCTGTGTTGCAGCGATTGTCCTTTCAGGTACTTGGCCAATGGCGCTTCAGTCAGTCCCCAATTTTTTAAACTGCCGCTTGCTTACGCGCGCGGTTCTTTGCGAATCGAAGAGGGCTGATTGAGCAGATTGCTCGAGGTTGTCGATCTTGGGCGCATGCGCTACCGCGATGCGCTGGATGTGCAGCAGAAATTGGTGGAGCAGCGTAAGCAAGGATTGGGCACGGATACGCTGCTCTTCGTGGAACATCCGCACGTTGTGACAATGGGCCGAAACGGGCGTGAGCAGAATATGCTGGCTTCGCCTGAAGTTCTGGCGCGCAGCGGCATTGAATTTTATGAGACCGACCGCGGCGGGGATGTGACGTATCACGGGCCAGGACAGCTAGTGGGGTATCCGATCCTCGATCTGCGAGAATGGAAACGCGACGTACACGCTTATTTCCGAGGCGTCGAGCAGGTATTGATCGACGGATTGTCCACTTTCGGAATAGAGGCGGGGCGGATTGCGGAACGTGGATACGAGGGCGTTTGGGTGAATGGGGCGAAGATTGCAGCGATTGGAATTCACATCAGCCGCTGGATCGCATCCCACGGCTTCGCATTGAACGTCGATACCGATCTGAGCTATTTCCAATACATCGTTCCATGCGGGTTAACAAAACCCGTCTGCTCGCTGCGCAGCCTGGGATGCCAAGCCCAGCGCGAGGCAGTGATGAGTGCAATAGCCGCTTCGTTCGCTAAGATTTTCGATTACGAATTAGTCCAACAATTGCAGGAGACGCGATGACCGACGTAGTGATGCCGCAGATGGGAGAGAGTATCGTCGAAGGAACTCTCACGCGCTGGCTGAAGAAGCCAGGCGACCGGGTGGAACGGGACGAACCGCTGTTTGAAATATCGACGGACAAAGTCGATACCGAGATTCCTTCGCCATCGGAAGGCGTGCTGAGCGAGGTTCTGGTGCAGGAAGGCGCAACGGTGGCTATTAACGCAGTCGTGGCGCGGATTGGCGATGGAGCCAAAGCGGCGGAAGCGCCCCAAGAGGCACCTGCGGCGCGGTCAGCAGAAGCACCTGCGACGCAGCCAGCGCAAGCACCTGCGGTGCGGCCAACGCAAGCACCTGCGGTGCGGCCAACCGAAGAACCCAAAGCCCAACCGCAGCCGGAAACAAAAGCCGCCGCGGCTCCCGCCGAGCAGGCGGAGACGGCAGGCGAGCAAGGTCCGCTATCGCCGCTCGTTCGCAAGATGGCGCGCGAATACAACATCGATCTAGCGCGCGTGAAAGGTACGGGCGAAGGCGGCCGCATTACAAAGCAGGATGTAGAGGCTTACATGTCCTCGCAAGCGGCGCGCACGTATGAGAGCGCGGCGCCCGCTCCTGCTGCGGCGGCTCAGGCGCCAGCAGCACCGCCGATGCCGTTAGCGGAATCCGCCAAGACGCGCACAGAGCCGATGTCGACCATGCGGCAAAAGATTGCCGAGCACATGATAATGAGCAAGCGAACTTCGGCGCATGTGACGACGGTGCATCGCGTGGACATGACGAAGATCGCGAAGCTGCGCGATCGGTCGAAGGCGGAATTCCAAGCGCGCAACGGCTTTTCACTCACATTTCTGCCGTTTGTGACGGCCGCCGCCGGAGAAGCGCTGCGCGCGTTTCCGATCGTCAACGCTTCGATCGATGGGAAGAACATCATCTACCATCGCGATATCAATATCGGAATAGCCGTGGCGCTCGAGGGCGGCCTGATTGTGCCGGTAATCCGTAATGCGGACGAGAGGAACGTAGCGGGTCTGCAGCGAGCCATTGTGGACCTCGCAACACGCGCCCGTTCGCGCCAACTAAAGCCGGATGAAGTGCAGGGTGGAACGTTTTCGATCACAAATTTCGGCAGTTTCGGAAGCATTTTTGCGACGCCGGTGATCAACCAGCCGCAAGTCGCCATTCTGGGCGTGGGGGCGGTGGAGAAGGTGCCTGCCGTGATCGACAGCGACGCCATCGCGATACGCTCGCAAGCACATTTGGCGCTGACATTCGATCACCGGCTAATCGACGGCGCTTTAGCAGATCAGTTCTGCCAGAAAGTGAAAGCGATTCTGGAGGGATGGTCGGCCAATATCCTATAGAAATACTTGCGTTTAGCCGTTTGGCATAGGATTTGCAGGCGCCCAGGGAGTACACTTCCTGCGGGTGAATAGGACCAGTATCGCTAATTGATTCATGTAGTTAGCGATAGGCAACTATACACTACCCCTGTAGTAGTGGACCTACTTTTTTGCTTGACGAAACGTTTAGATCGGTTTACTATTCCTTTCAGGCCAGCCCCGGCCAGTAGACACACGAGCGCTACTTTTACGAGGAAAGAGGTCCGCGCATGACCTTCCAGGTTGGTGAGAAGGTGGTTTACCCGAACCACGGTGTAGGCACCATCGAGAACATCAGTTCACGAGCATTTGGCGCTCAATCGGAGCGATTCTACCTGCTTCGGCTTTCTCCGAGCCGGATGACGGTAATGGTTCCGTTTTCCCATGTGGGTGACGTAGGATTGCGAAAAGTCACCAAATGCAGCGAGATCAACCGGGTATTGAGCTATTTGGCAGCAGGCCAGCCGTGCTGCGCGCACGATTGGAAAGACCGCTTCAAAGAGAACTCCGACCGGATGAAAGGCGGAAGCCTCCTCGAAGTGGCGGAAGTTTTCAAGGCGCTGCTGATTATTCAGATGTCGAAGCCGCTCTCGTTCCGCGAGAAGAAGATGCTGGAGCGGGCGCGTAGCATGCTGATTCTAGAGACTTCGGTGGCTCGCAGCGTGAGTGAAGAAGGCGCGATCGCGCTGATTGAGAAGGCGCTGATGAAGTGCGGCCTGCCCATGCCGGCCGCGCTCTAAGGCCGCAACGGTCGAGGGTCGGGCTCGCTATACTGAGACAGCGGCGCTATCGTCTAACGGTTAGGACGGAGCCCTCTCAAGGCTTAAATAGGGGTTCGATTCCCCTTAGCGCTACCAGCCTAAATCTCTTCTTATTTTCAATAACTTATCGGAAATACGCCTTTTGTTGCGCAAGTTAGGCAGTATGCTCAGCTTGCACGGGAGGCGGAAATGCGTTATAACAATTGTATTGAGTGGACGATATGTGGGTGGAAGGCGGTTATGGTGAAGTTGAAAGCTCGCGCGGTCGGTAATTCCATGGGCTTGACGCTCACGAGAGAAGTCACCGATCGTCTGAAGATACAAACTGGCGATGCGGTCTATTTGACTGAAGCTCCGGATGGGTATCGGCTGACGCCGTACAATCCGGAATTCGAAAAGCAAATGACGATTGCCGAATCGGTGATGCGCCGCTACAGAGACGCACTGCGCCAATTGGCTAAATGAAGGAGCCGGAGTGGATCGCCATAGAAGTCGTTCTGGCGATTCACGAGGCTCAACTAGCCGAACACGGGGGCGCAACCGGCATTCGAGATAGAGCGCTTCTTGAATCTGCTCTGGCCCGTCCGAAAAACCTTTTCGCTTACTCTACTAACCTGAGCCTTAATCGTCTGGCAGCGGCGCTTGCCGTTGGAATTGCCAAGAATCATGCGTTCCTGGATGGCAACAAGCGCACCGCCTGGGTAATTTGCGCTTTATTTTTGGAACTCAACGGAGTCGCCGTGATTTCCGATAGCGCCGAGGTTGTAAGCGCGATGCTAGCGGCGGCCGATGGCAAACTCACAGAGGAAGAATTCGCGCTCTGGCTGGACAAAGATCACCCGGCCGGCTTGTGATAAACATGCGCAAAACCGGCGCGGTATCAAGCGCGCTCTTTGCGCTACCTTCCCTGATCGTGCAGAGAAACGGGGCGTTTCCGCGAAGCCGGCTGCGGCGTGATGGCGACGAATGCAATCGAAGCGTTCGTAGAAGCCACCGCGGCAATCCAGACGAGCGTCATGGCGTTTGCCGGGATGCGGGTATTGAAATCGACCAGGCTATGCAGCAGCATGGCAAGCAGTGAACCAGCGCAGCCGACGACGACCAGCCGACGGTCTTCATCGACGAGTTTCAGAATTCCATTCAGGATCTGCAAGACAATTCCGATAACGATGGCAGCCAGAAGGGCGGCGCCGACGAATCCAAGCTCGGCGATGTATTGCAGGTAGTCGTTGTGAGCGAATTCGACGCGATAGCTATTGCTGGTCGCCTGGTATTTCAAGAAGGTCGATTCAAAGCCGCCCAGGCCGGTTCCAAACAATCGAAATTCGGAAATGACAGGAAGCGTTTCCTTCCAAAGCAAGAGACGTGTATCGGCAGAAATATTTTCTGTAGAAGAGATCGCGGCAAAGCGCTCGATCAACTGTGCAGGGGTGATGATGAACGGCGCCAGCAGGATAACGGAGCCGATCAGAACTAGAGCAGATCTTCGCCGCATCCGCCAGGGGAGGCGCGGTCCCACGCTGAGCGCGGCCACAAAAAACAGTACACACAGAGCGACCAGAAAACCTGTTCGAGAGAACGAATAGACGATACCGAGAAGAAGTAGCGCGGAAATTGCCCACCACGCGCACGCCGCAAGCGCCGGAAAGGCAGATAACTCGGATCGTGTTTTCGGATGGCGGAGAATGGCGAGGCCACGGATCGCGGTAATCGGAAGAAGCATCTCGAGGAAACCCGCGAAATGATCCCGATTGGTGTAGGTACCGGTAGCTCCGGCGGAAGGTGAGCGTCCGTAGGCTTGAAGAAGGCCGATAACCGCTTGGCACACCGCTATGGCGGCTAACGGAAGGAGTGGCGTCCAAGGACGAGCGTTCCAACGCCAGGCGAGCTCACGAACTAAGAAGAATGTTGCGATACAGCCGGCAATAGTGAAGAGCGCAAGAACAGCAGCCGGCGGATTTACGCTGAGCGGCGCCCAAGCGATGGGGGAAATCGGCTGGAGAGATTGAACGAGCTGCGCGCGAGCAGGCGAGGCCGCCTGAAGCATCGCGATAGGAAGCGGAATCAATTGGAACGCGAGATAGCAGAGAAGCAGCAGAATCGGCCAGCGCAGCCGGCGGCTCAGAGGCGGCGCGCGGCGGATGGAACGCGTGAACAGCCAGTAAGCGGCTGAGATAAAGCCAACGGCGCATAGAGTAACGTCCCAATCCTGCGGCCAAACGCCGCCTTTCGAGAAGACGGACCACGCCAACGCAAGCCCAAGAAGGACCAGAGTTAGCGCGGGAATAAGCATTCCGCGGGCCGTTGACAAAACTGCATAATTTTATATCTACCTAAATAATCAGAAGCTTACAGATCGACGACGGCAGTTCTAAAACGCCCTGCTGGCATCTTTGATTCAGATTTTTGCGAGATGTCAATTTAAATCGCCGGCGGAAGGTATGCGCCCGGGGCTATCCAAAATGAAAACTGGTTGTTCGATTCTGTATCTGATTTGTTCTTCCGTGATGGTGGCACAATCCGTGCATCTCTCGATTCCCGCCGTTGATGCGTCCAACAACGCCGTGACTATCGGTATGGCGTATTTTACATGGGGGCAATTTACGGGTAATGACGGTATTACCGTGCAAGCGGGGCAATTGACGCGTCCGGTCACAAACGGGATGATCGACGTGACGCTGCCGGCTTCCGACAATGCCGGCTATGTTTACACTTTGCTGTTTATGCACGGTTCGACGGCCGACACATTCAAGTGGCGCGTGCCCGCAGCGGGGGCGTCGACAATGGCGGAGCTGAACCAGCCGCCTGTGATCAATAATGATTCAACCAGCGTGCATACGAATCAAGCCAACACATATGCCGCAGGGAAGAAGCAGACATTTAGTGCATCGGCAATAACTGCCGGCGAGGCATTTGCGGGGGTGGCATCGGATCCTTCCACAGCTACCGCGGGCGACCGCTGGTTCCGCACGGACTTGCATCACATGCGGATTTACGATGGCACAACAGCGCGGAGCGTGATGTACCAATCGGATTCACTTCCCGCAAATCAGCTTGCTAATCCAACAGCCGCGACAAGTCTGCTATTTGCGGCGAATCCGTTTAACATTACATACGGCAACGCTACCGGTGCTGGAAATATGATGAGTGTCGTAGACACTAGCGGTAATACGGGAACGGGCTATGTGTTCACGGCAGGCACAGCAAGCGGCTCGAGTGCGAAACCGTTTCAAGTGCTGGCCGGCGGAGTGAAAGCCATCGATGTAAATTCAACGGGCGTCGTAACACTGGGCACCGCAGGTCAGGATGTGAGCGTTGTGCGCAGTATTTTCGCAAATAATAATGTCGGCGCGGGAAATGCGTTTTGGTTTTATCATTCTAATTTGCTGATGTATCCCAGATCCGCAATCGGAGATACCGGGAACGCCTATACGTTCGCGGATAACGGCGGCGGAAACCTCCGACAGATCATGGCCAGCTCCTTATGGATAGGCACGACGACAGCGGGCACACGGATGGCGGGATTTACTAGCAGCGGCACGGCGACTATGGCGGGTTTGCAAACAGCAACAGCCGGGAAGGCATCGAACTATACTGCGACCAGCGACGATACGAGCCTGCCATGCAACGCAAGCGCCGGCAACGTGGTCATCACACTTCCTGCGGCGCCGAAAACCGGAGAGTGGAAGGCGCTGAAGAAAGTAGACTCTTCCAGCAATACGTGTACATACTCCGGCAACGGGAAAAACATCGAAGGGGCGGCCACGCTTGTCTATTCCGCTCAATATCAACACGCGATGGCGCAATACGACGGTACGCAATGGTGGTTGTATTAAGGATTTAGTTCCCCGCAGCAACAGTCTGGAATTGTGCCGGGATCGGGTCCAGAGGCTGATTGTCCGGCGCCGCCAGAGCATTTGCAGCAAAGGCGGGGACCTTCTCCTCGAGCGTTTTGCGAAGCACGTCCGCAAACACCGCGACGGCGTCGTGCTTTGCAGCGCTATCGGATTCGCGGATCAGGTGGATATAGCCGTTGCCGGAGAGAGGAATCTCGAGTTTCCAGCTTCGTGAAGGATCGTGTTGGCCGGCACGCTCCTCGAAAAGACAACCAGCAAGCTGCAAACAAACCTGATGGAAACCGAAATCCCGATATGCATTTCTTACAATCGCCCAACACTCTGCCGGCGTGTTGGCGGATGAGAGTTTGCACTCGAGACCCTTGAGCGTGATATGGGAATTGAGCAAACTGCGGAACGAACCGGCAAGGAGCATTCTTCCCGCGGTGTCAAATTCGACATAACCGAGATGCCGTATGCCGAGCCAGGCAGCGATGCAGAAGGCCAAAAGAACGGGAACCGTAAAGCGATTGGACGCCATGGAAAGGGAGAATATTGCGGCAAGAGCGCCCGTTCCGTAGAGGAGCAGGGCCACGCGCCGCGGGGTGAAGCCGCGGGCGAGCAGGCGATGATGGATGTGGTTACGGTCTGCGCCAAAAATGGGCTCACGGCGAAGAAAGCGGCGGGCAATGGCAAGCGAAGTGTCAAGCAGGGGAATCGAAAGCGCCATGAGAGGCGCGGTCATGCCGAGTAAGGTCGCGGACTTCTGGCTCCACAGGATACCGTCGCAGCCAAGCAGAAACCCGATGAAGAGACTACCGCAATCGCCAAGAAATATGGTGGCCGGGTTGAAATTATAACGGAGAAACGCAAGCAGGCATCCAGCCAACGGGACTGTCGCCATCAGCAGCTCTATATTGTGCTGCATCGCGGCGGCAAGCACAGTGGTGGCCGTTGCCACGAGTCCAACGCCGGCGGCGAGTCCATCCACGCCGTCTAGCAGATTGACCGCATTGCAACAGGCGACGAGCCAAACTACGGTGGCGGGAAATGAGAGCCACCATGCCAGGAAGTGGCCACCGCCCGCTCCGAGTACCTGCACGCCCGCGAAATAGGCGACGGTGGCGGCTACAACTTGTCCCGCCAGCTTTTGCCAGGGCTTGAGCCGGAACAGATCATCGAACAACCCAGTAAGGAAGATGAGGACCGTAGCGGGGAATAATTTCCAAATGAGAGGGAATGCATTCGAGACAATGTGCCCGGCCTGCAGATTGGTGACGAGCAATAGTCCGAAAGCCAGCGTATACGCAAGCGCGACGGCGATTCCGCCCACTCGCGGAATGGGCCGGCTGTGCAGCTTACGCTGGTAATCCGGTTGATCCACAAGCCCAAGACGCTGGAAGACGTTCCGTACTAGCGGCGTAAGGAGCAGGGACAGAACGAAGCTCAAAACGGCCAAAAACAGAAGCGAGTACATAGGCGAGGATCGAAGACGACGCGCTTATTTTGTGACGGAGAAGGTGGAACTTCTTTAGGCGCCGAGAACGGACGCGATTCGGCGCACTCCAAGTGGCCGATCAAAATTTTCGAGGAATGCCTGACGGGCACGCTCTCCGGCGGAGCGGATTTCTTCCGGACAGTGAACGAGCCGATTCAGGAGAGCAACCAGACATTCACAATTGCCGGGTTCCATATGCCAGCCGCACGCGAAGCGCTCAATGATGCGAGCGGGCGTGGCATGGCGCGGGCCTATATAAAGGATGGGACGGCCGGCCGCCATAATGCCGTAGATTTTACTGGGGACTACCGAACCGACCGTCTCGAGCTTCTGAGTGACGAGCCCCAGATGGCCCTCGGAAAGGCTCTGGCTCAGCTCCGCACGCTGGCAGTAGGGACGAAATTCCGTTTGATTCAGGTTCCGAGTGCGGCAAAACGCTTCGAGGTCTTTCCTTTGAGCGCCGCCTCCGGCAAAAACGAAACGGAATCGCAAATCGTCCCGCAGAGCGAGCATCGCATCGCGAATGGTCTGGGTTTCGTGCGCAAGTCCGAGGTTGCCAGAATAGTGGATTGTCAGGGGAAGAGGATGCCAGGGCAATGGCTGAATCTCCTGGCCATCGGCCCAGTTATGAATGACGTGAATTTTCGATTCCGGAACGCCGCGGCGAACGAGGCGTTCCTTCATATCGTCCCCCAGAGCAATGATGCCATCGGCATTTCGTCTTATGTAGTCGGCCACTGCGCCCACCAGACGGCTCGAAAAGGAATGGCGCCGGAAGATAGATAGGTCTTCGGCGATATCCGGATAAAGATCCATTTCCCATATGAAGTGGCGAGCGCCCCTGATACGCCGGGTGAGAGTGCCAATTATTCCGAGCAGTGGCGGTGTCGTGAGAGTCAGACTGGTATCAGGAGCCCGGCCGCATATGCTTCGGACGGCCGCGCCACAAAGAAATGTGGCGTAAGAAGCAATGCGCATGAACGGGAGGCGAGAAAACGGAAGCGGCTGTGCGCGATGGATCGTGACCGGCGGCGCTTCCGTTGCGTCGGTCAGGCCGTAGCCATTGCCTCCGCAGATCGCCGTGACATCGTGACCACGGCGCGCCAGCTCGCGAGCGAGATCGGTAAGAAGCTGGCTGGTCGCGGCGGAGTCAGGATAGAAGAATTGGTTCAGCAGCAGAATCATCCGGACTTAAGCGCGCGCCGGTACAGCTAGCAATTCATCACTGGCATCGACGCTCCCACCCGTAATGGATGAGATCTCATAACCCCAGCACCGCAGCATTTCGCAGCAATCGCGGTGTTGGTTTCGCCCATGAGTGGCTAAAAGGACTGCAGCGCGGTGTGTGTGCAGCAACGTTTTCGCACCGGCTAAGACCTGAGCTTCCCCGCCTTCCACATCGACCTTCAATAATGAAGGCGGGCGTAAAGCGATCGCCGGACATTCATTGTCCAGAGCTATTGTTTCGACCGTTAGATCACCAGCCACGGAAAGCGATCCCGCGCTGAGGTCGTTCTCGACTTTAAACGCGGCGAACCCATCACGATCGGAGACAGCCTTTTCTATAATCGTGACGTTTTGCAGACGGTTCAGCTTTACGTGTCTGTGAAGCAGACGTAGGTTCCTTGGCAGGGGCTCGAACGCGAAAACATGTCCGCCAGGGCCAACCAGCTTTGAGCCGAGGAGGGTGTATATACCGACATTCGCACCGATATCGTAGATAACTGATCCAGGCTTTACAAGCGACCGGAACACGCGCTGCTTTTCCAACTCAAAGCTACCCAGCCAGCAGCCATGAGTACTCGATCCGACGATCCACCTATACCCGCGTGTTGGTCCCTGCATGATGGGGACGACGAGTCCGGACGGAACGATCGACAGGCTGGCGCGTAACATTTTCCCTGCTAGCCGATTGGATCTAATCTCGGAGAAGTTGATCATGTCGTTTTGCCGCTGTGCCTACGCGGCGCCTATGGCAGCAAAGGCCCGCTTGTTATGGCTGGCGTGCAGATTCTCGGATTTCAGCAGCAGGTATGAGCCAATTGATAACACGTCCATGTTCGTGCGCAGAAAACAATCGATTGCTTCTGAAGGAGTATTTACGATCGGCTCGTTCTCATTGAAAGATGTATTGAGAAGTACTGGAACACCGCTAAGTTCGCCAAACTTACGAATGAGCTTCCAATAAAGCGGATTAACATCTTTGGCGACTGTTTGAAGACGGCCCGTACCGTCGCCATGGGTAACCGCGGGAATCAGATCGCGCTGGTCCGCCTTTATTTTGTACGCCATGACCATAAAAGGAGATGGATAGTCCGTTTCGAAATATTCACCAACCCGCTCGGCGAGCACGGAAGGACAGAATGGCCGGAATGGCTCGCGGTACTTGATGCGCGCATTTAGAATGTCTTTCATATCTTTGCGTCTGGGATCGGCGAGAATGCTGCGATTCCCGAGAGCGCGCGGCCCGAATTCCATTCGTCCTTGAAACCAACCGACGATTTTGCCCTCGGCAATTTGTGCTGCAGTTCTGGCTACCAGTTCGTCCTCGGACAGCGTGTGCGCTTCCGCGCCAGCGTTTTCCAGCGCGGCTCGAATATCGGCGCTGCTGTACTCGGGTCCATAGTAGACATGGCGCATTTCAAAAGACCGAGGACGCTTTAAGATCTGATGCTGTATGTATAAGGCGGCGCCAATCGAGGTTCCGGCGTCATGCGCAGCCGGTTGAATGTATACGTCTCGAAAGTTGGTTCGGTTAAATATCATCCCGTTTGCGACACAGTTGAGGGCGACACCGCCAGCAAGACACACGGCTTTCTGCGCTGTTTGCTTCTTAACAAAATTCAAAAGCGCGAAATAGTTTTCTTCGAGCACCGCCTGTACCGACACCGCAAGATCACAGTGCTGTTGCAGAATTTCGGTGCGCGGAATCCGCGGCGGACCGAAGACCTGCTGCATTTTCGAAGAGAAAAGCTTCTCCAGAGCGGGCTCGCCGGTGTCCCAGCTCATGTCGACGCCCTTGGTGTGATGAGTGAAATAGTCAAGATTGAGACGACACTGATCACCGTACGTTTTCACGACGTCGCGGACTTGCGGGACAAAACGGGGCTCGCCATAAGCCGAGAGACCCATCATCTTGTACTCGTCTCCGTATTTAGGAAAGCCCAGAAACTGGGTAAATGCGGTATAGAAGATTCCGAGCGAATGCGGAAAAGAGACGGCGCCTTTCACCTCAATTTCGTTTCCCCGCCCGACGCCCCACATAATGCTGCTGAAATCGCCGAAGCCATCGATAGAGATTACCGCCGCTTCGTTGAATGGAGAGCAATAGAAAGCACTTGCCAAATGAGCGCGATGGTGCTCGACGAAATGAAATTTCGTTTTCGCTCCGCCAATTCCAGCCGCGCGAAGAGAATCCGACGCACGGATTACTTGAACGTTGTTTCCGGCCCGAGATAGCAGCCGATTCCAATTGCCGGGTTGTGTTATCAGCCGCCTCAGCTTGCTAGGGAAATTCGCTCGAGGGTCTCGTGATATTGCAATATGATCCGGCTGATCCCCGTCAAGACATGCTCTTACGGCAAAGATAGGCAATCCCGCCCAATGCTTAATACGGTTGAAGCGTTCTTCCTCAATGGCCGACCTAAGCTGCCCGTCAACGAAGACGGCTGCAGACGCGTCGCCATGAAAGGCATTAACTCCACAAATGATCATATGTTTCTTAAGCCAACGGTTCGTATACTAAAGCCGCGCTCATACGCTTTCCTTGTCGTCCGATTGAGAAAGCATTCGCATTGCGAGAAGCGATTCATATGTGAATCTTTCGAGCGCATATTGATAGGCGGCCTTGCCGGTCCAAGGTCCGCCAGCTCGCAAATAAGCAAATGTTCCGGCGAATAGCGGCATTACAGCGGCTGCACGCAATCGATCTTTCAGAGAAGCGTTTCGACGCCTACTGAGGCGGCTGCACTCCAGACCGGAATATGAAATTTGCGATTTGATCCAATGGTCGACAGGCTTGCGATCGTCATGGATCAGAGGCTGTTTAAATCTACAGACGGAGCCAGACACGCAAAATGTTTGGGTGTGCCCGGTCTGCCCAACCTCTACTCGATCACGCCTGAATAAGCGTAACTGCGGCGGATATAACGACCCGCGTAGCGGACGTGCCAGGGTCCAATACTCAACCGGAATTACCGCCCCGTCACAGTTTCCATCCATCACGAACCGATGCAGTTCCTCGACAAACGCCGGTTTCATTCGCATATCGGCGTCAAGAGCTAACACATAGGCCGAACACACTCCCGAGCCGTGTATGGCATATTGCCATTGATCTTGATGTGATACAAAGGCCCGAACGTGCATATCCACATTCGGAAAGGACTCGGCGATCTGGCGAGTTGCGTCGGTGGAATTCGAATCTACCACGACTACACGCTCAGCCCACGAAAGAGCCGCCAAAGTGCGTTCGACATTGCGTTCTTCGTTGAATGTCAGAAGAGCTGGTGTAACTTTTGCTAACGTATTACACATCAGCTCTATCTCTGCCCACTGCTAATAGCCTCTTCGTAACACGAGATCAACGATCGGGCGACCGCACGACTTGAAAACTGCCTTTGCACTAATGCACGGCCATTTGAGCCTAACTCAGCGCGAAGAGCCGGCTGCCGATAAAGCTCCACAAGAGCTGCCGCAACATCGGACACCACACAAGGCACGACCAAACCCGCCCGCGCTTGCATTACGTCTCGGTGAATTCCGACTGCATCAGTAATCACAATGGGCATACTGGCAGCCATCGCTTCCACAGCGGCTATGCCAAAGTTCTCCGAATAAGAAGGCAAGACGAACACATCGCTTTCGGATAAGAGTCGCTGTTTTTCTTTGCCTGATACAAAATCGCGCCAACAGATAGCATTGTCGATCCCCAGATCGGTAGCCCGCTTCTGCAGCGATTTTATGAATTCGTGACTTCCAGAACCTGCGATCGTCAGTCGCGCATACGGAACCTGACCTTTAATATCGCGAAAGGCCTCAAGCAACAAATCGAGCCCCTTAATCGGATCGATTCTTGAGAGAAAAAGTACTTCGAATGCCCTTCCGGTGCCAGGTTTCTTGCCAGGTGTTTCACGATACTCGACAATATTCGGGATCACAACCGCTCGATGGCTTATACCAAGTTCCGACGCTTGCGATCGCTCATCTTCGGCAGTGAAGTGTACGAATGCAGCTCGCCGCAGCACCTTAGCCTCAAGAAGCTGAAGCGATATCTTCTTTAGCCACGGACGCCGATTGCGTATTCCCCAGTGGGTCAAGGTTCCAAGAGGACGAACCACATAGGGGACATGTCGTTTGGCGGAGAATAGTGCGGCAATCGTTGCGGGATAGGAGAATAGAGCATGGATATGCACGACATCGTAGTCATGCGTGTGCGCAGCGAGCCATTTGGTCAGCGGCCATGAGAAAGTATAAAATTTGGTCTGACGTGGAAAGTAGTGGAATTTAGCGTTCTGTTCGTCGACTGGAACACCACAAACAACGGGAAGGCGAAGAGGACCGTTGTCATCGGTAGTAGCAACATCCACACTCACGCCCGCACTTGTCAACGCGGTGACCATAGAGCGTAGCGCCTGACTCGGGCCGCCGCGCAGAGGTCCGACCGAGGGTATTACATGGAGGATCTTCACAAGGATTGGAGGGCGCAGGCGAGACGCGATTGGAAGCTCGCAGCGGTGAAATTCGCCTCGAAGCGATCGCGCGCTTGACGTGACCAATGGTCCCACTCTGTTCCGGGCGTCAACAGCCGGATTAAAGCAGAACAAAGTTCGGACCCATTTCCGGGGTCTACCGCAAGACCCGCTTTGGGCGGTTGAACAACTTCGCGGCCAGCGTCCATGTTGCTTACTAAGCACGGCCGTCCGAGCCGCATGGCTTCGAGATATACTAACCCAAAACCCTCACCGCGGCTTGGTAAGGCAAGACAGCTAGCGGATCTAAGTAATTGATCTTTAGCCTCCTCGGAGACGGCGCCAAAAAAAGTAACAGCGTGCGATATGCCGATGGCGCTAGCCAGTTGCTCCAGCTCGCCCGCCAAATCGCCCGATCCCGCAATCCAAAGCCTTGCCGACGGAATATGGGCAAGCACAGCGGGCCACGTACGAATAACTTCCGCATGTCCTTTATAGCCTTCACTCCGGCTCATTCTTCCGATCATCAGCGCCGTCGGTGCGCAGGGTGGCGGTGGCGTTGTCGCGTTGAATGGCTGCCCCGTCCCGAGATGAACTGTCCGATGAACGGCATTTCGAAATTCAGGATTAGCGTGGACGAAAGTTTCCCATGTATGGCTCGTATTCGACAGGAATAGATCTACGCGATGCAGCAGATGTCTAGTAAACGCATCCTGTCTTTTCCAGCATTCAATTCCATGAAGAAAGAGCACCAGTTTGGGACTCGAAATGCGCAAAAACGGCAGAAGCTTCAATAGGCCAAGATGCCAGAACATCACCGTTTTAACGGGCCACCTACGTCCCAACGCCTCTCGTACCGTCTGAAGCTTAGACGCTTGATTTCTGTAGCAAAGCAAAAAAGTACGCTCACCGCTTCCCTTTTTAAGCGTTTCCCAGGCGAGCCTACCGCTCTCTTCTATGCCACCGACGGCATCCAATGTCGTGAACACACCAAGTATCCCCGACGATTCAATAGCTGACATGAATTCCTGACAAAAGCACTTCCCACGACGTCCGCATTAGTCACAACTGAACGTGGAGGAGAGCACGGAGATCACGACGGCTCACGGTTATCGGGCAGGAGCATCGACGGCGCAGAATGGGAGAGAACACTACTACACAGAAAACAATGGATTGAATCACGCCCGACAAATATTGCGCTAATTGTCCCTCTATCATCAATATTTGTGGCACAAGCGCAATTCCAATCCCAAATAGAAGGACGCCTGAATTTCTACTTAGGAATAGCTGCTGATAATTGCTTATAACCACACCTATCAGGAACATAACAAGCGGAATACCAAGCCAGCCGAAATTCATGTAGGCTTCTCCTAACGACCCAACGGCAATGGAGACTTTATTAAGGGATTCTTCAGGGGTAATGCCATAGGCAACTTGATAGAATTGGTTCGCTTCGTTCACTGACGGTTTTCCGGGCCAGAGGAATCGTGGGATCCAAGTGATAAGAAAATAAGAATAAGTCTTACCTTTTTGAAAGGGTACATCCCGAGGGGTTCTCTCAATCAGACTCGCTACCTGCGTTAGCAGGGACGTGCGCAAGAAGCTTTGCGAGATGAGCTCGACGTACGCCTGTTTATTGTTGTCCGCTATTGCCTTTTGCCACTCGCCAAGTGATACATCAAACCAATAGGAGAGGCGGTCGATAGGGCTGGCGGCGGATTGCCCAGGATTCCAATATTGCTGCCTGTATTGGCTCTTGCCGACCTGGAAAAACAAAACGTACACGGCAAGAAGTGCGGGCGCCCAAGCGGGCACTCTTCTGCGCTCCGAGAGATATACGGCGCCGACAATTATGGCCATCGAAGCTGCTGAGCCTAACCATCCTGAGGCCATTCCGCCCACGAATCGGAGGACAAGAAAAGCGGCAATCAGCAACTTGTCCACATTGGACGCAAGCCCTCGAAGATAGATTCGGAACAAAATAACGAAGGCAACACTGGGAGCCATCGTCTCAAATAAGACAATGATTTGACGCACTCCGTCGCCCAGAAACGATAACGGAACACCCGCGAGCATGATTAACGTCCCTCCGGCAAGAATGACGCGCAGCCATGTCCACTGTTTTGGATCATCGACCAGATCCCATTGTTTGAGTTTTTCTAACGGCGGGAATACTTTGGCTTCGGAACCGAGCAAGAGAGCGAATACTCCAATGAGCATTGCGATCATAGCGGCCGTGATCGCCTTGCCGTCGACTGGTATGGCGCCCGTTTGCCATAAATACACGGCTCGTCCACCCCAGAAGAGCTCGAAAGTGAAGTACCACCAATACGCGCCTATAATGAACGCGAACACCGGGATCGCAGGATATCCTTTGACCTTCCAGGTTGAATATGTCCACGCTGCAGCCGAAAGCGCAAGAAAAGAAGATGCCGCTTGAACTAGCGTCACATCGTTTGTGCTGCTAAGCCAAAGAAGGAAGGTAATGATCAGCCCCGCCGTCAGAAGAGCAAGACGTGACACGCCCGCCGCACGCCTGCTTGACAGCGCTATCGGCAGCACACGGCTTCCACGGCTTGTTTTGTTCCTTCGACGGCGGACTTGACCGAAAAGGCTTTTATCTTCTCCGTAACTGCAGCCTTCATATTCCGAGTATTATTGAGATTCTCAGCATAGCGCCGGAGCAATTGAGCAAGGGCCGGGATGTTTCCCCGTTCGAATATATCTCCTGTAAGACCGGCTTCGATCAGATCAGGACCAGCGCCGACGCGATCACTGACTATGCAAGGCCGGCCGGCGGTCATCGCCTCGTTCACTACTAAGCCCCATGTCTCCCCGTCAGAAGGCAATACGAGGACATCACAAGCGGCATATACCTGCCGGATCTTACTTTGGTTCAAAAATCCCGTGAAATAGATCGGAACGGAAGCCTGTTGCGCCGACCTTTCACAAGTGGATCGAAGAGGACCGTCGCCCACAATTACACCGGCTACTGGGGCGCCCTGCTGATAAGCCAGTGTAAGCGCCGCAATAAAATCCAGCGGCCGTTTCGTCGAAGTGAGTTTTCCAGAAAAAAGAAATAGGCACTGCGCGTCCGATAGGCCAAATTGAAGCCGCCAGTCTTTCCTAGACGCCTTCGCGCTATCGCAATCACCGTTAAAGATTGCCTCGTCCACACAATGAGGGACCGTGAAGATTCTCTGTGGGCGCGCGCCGTATTGCAAGAAGTAGTCACGCGACCAGCTCCCCACCGCGAGACAGGCGTCGAAACGGGGGATCACCGCACGGTAAGCGACCTTCTTCGCCAGCAGTTTGGCATAGGACCTTTTCGTATGTAGATGCGAATCGCCTCGGATGATTACCGGAATCCCAGAGCGCCAAGCGCTAAACATCGCCTGCCAAGCGCTCTTATAGTGCCACCCCGAAACCAAAACAGCATCGCAGCGCTCCTCCCGGAGAACTTTCCAAATTTCAGGTGTATCGGTTCCCAGAAAAGTACAGGAAGACGGTCGCTTAGCCACGTTGTTCAGAAACCGGAACGAATATCCGTCCAGCAGTGGAGTATCCCATTCAAACTCGACGCCAAAGCCGGCAGCCGCCTGATCACGGGCGCTAGCTCGGTGACAAAAGAATACCTCGGGTTCCAAGCCCGAATACGATGCTAGTGCGCGATACCAGCACGCCTGATATTGAACAGGATGCGTGGTAACAATCGCGAGCCGTCGAATCACGCGGCTTTGCGGAACACTACAAGCGAGTGCGCCGATTCTATTTCTTGCAGTTCTTTAAGTCCAGTGAGACAGGAATCGTAGTACTCCATGGACCCGAGACGTGTAGGCGAGTTTATGGCCACTTTGCAATCGTGTGCTGCAATGATTCCGCCCGGGCGCACTTTGGGGAGCCAATCGTCCCAATCCCGCTGCACACCATTTAGCGTATGGTCACCATCAATGAACAGAAAATCGATTCGCTCCGCAAAGCGCGGGGCAACCGCATAACTATACCCCTCCACTAACTTCACATTTGCGAGTTTTCGCTGCCGAAGATAAGCTCGGGCGATCCATTTACCATAGGAGAGACCGAGGCGGCCTCGGAAAAAAGGATCTATGCTGTATATGATCCCCGCCGAGTGGGCGGCCAGAAGAGCCGTTGTATTTCCCTCGTAGCACCCAATTTCGACGACTACTTTGGCGTTCCTGCAATATTTTGCGAGAACTTCCTGCTCGACAGGCGTGACTTGTGTTTCAGGAACGGCACGATGTAGCATGACCGCACAACAATGGAGAAATGTCTTCATATTCTCTTTCTCTTTGCTTAGCCATAGAGGCATTCCATTTCAAAGCTGGCGCCTTGGATTGTTAACTGGCTGAGCCAAGCCGCTCGGATGTGGTCATCCGAGTAGACGTCACGATAGAGTTGCTGCGCATTCTTGGCGCACGCTCTTCTGAACTCTTCATCGCTTAACAAACGATCCATGGCATCGGCGAGACTCCGCGCGCTCTCTTGCTCGCAAAGTAGGCCCGTCCTTCCGTGATGAATCACATCCTGCATGACGCCACCCCTGAAGGCGACTGCTGGCAGGCCCGCTTCGTTCGCTTCAATGATGACGCGACCGAATGACTCAAAAAATCGGGAAGGCGGGCTCGGCAACACCAGCAACTCCGCATGCCTAAAGAATCGCCGGGTATCATTTTGGAAACCCCAATATCGCGTTACCGCACTGGACTGAAGCTTTCCGAATAGTTCATCAGGCTTTGCGCTGTAAGCACCCACTATGTGCAGACGGATGTTGGGGTGCTTTGTCCTGATCATTTCGGCCGCTTCAATCAGGAGATCGACGCCCTTATGGCGAGACACCTGCCCGATAAAGAGCACATTCCGGAATCCCGTCATATCAGATTCCACATCATGTCCTGTCGAATCACTGGCACGCTTCTCGATTCTTGGCGAGAGAACGTGGTTTCGGCGTTTTCGGACAACACTGTTCGACGCAGCGACGAGGTCGAACCCGGTCGGGCAAAAATGAATATAATCAGTTACGAAATAAGTAACTATCTTCAAAAAGAACGATCTTTGCAAAATCAGATCATGAAAATGGTACAGAACTCGTCTACCTGAGAGGCGAAACAGAAGAATCGTAAGTGCGGCATAGTATACATACGAGAGGCCAGGCAGATAGAGGGCGTCTTTTCCCTTGCTGGCCCGCAATACATCACAATTTCCTATAACGACAGTAGTCAACATCCGTATCAAATGCGCACATGACCTCGGACGTTGGCACTTCGGCCAGGGCGTCGTATCGCTAAAGAACGAATGGTCGAAACCTCTTCGGTGGATCTCGGCAAGGAGCGGCATCTTGCGTTGCGCTAGCGTTCTGGACACAAGAAAATGAGGCGCGATGTTCGGCCTGAGCAGATCGAATAACTCAATTACCGATCGCTCCATTCCATAGAGCGACGCAGCCGGGAAAGGAATAAGCAAACGAAGCGGAGGCGGATTCATGCCGCTAGCCACAACGCCTTTCGAAATACAGGTCCGCCCGGACAGTGCACGAGCAACTCACTGAGCGAGCGGGGCAAGACGATTCGCAAAATTCCGATGTAGATAAAAGAAAAGATTAGAGTTGCCGCCGCAATGTAAGACGACTGCACAAGGGTCCGGGAGGCGCCGGGCGCGAATCGGTCACATAACAAACTGGCCAGAATAGCCGCACCG
>JAICIH010000019.1 GCA_025924475.1 Bryobacteraceae bacterium | reverse complement strand
TGCGCCGATATCGCCGGCCTTGAGCTCGGCAACCGGCTGCAGACTCTTGCCAAATGGAGTGGCAATATGCGCCAGCCTTTCGTTCACGTTGGAGCGCATGTTAGTCAGGTGGGCATCATCCTTCAGCGTTCCAGAGGTGACTCTGAAATAGGAGACGCGTCCGGCGAAGGGGTCGGCGGCAGTCTTGAAGACAAAAAGAGCCGGCGCGCCGTTGGGAGTGAGCGTCTGTTCGCTCTCTGTGCCGTTTTGGACGGCAATTCTCTTTGGCCCTTCCAATGGAGAAGGCAGGATTTCAGCAGCGAAATTCGCGAAAAGATCGGCGCCTATGTTTTGCGCGGCTGCGGCGCACAGTACTGGAAAAATGCGGCGTTCGCGTACAGCCTGTTGCAGACCGCTGACGATATGCTCGACCGGGAGCGTGCCGGTCGCGAAGAACTCTTCCATCAACTCGTCATTCCCTTCGGCGATCATTTCCACCAAGGCTTCGTGAGCGGCAACAGCGGCTTCCTGTTCGGCCGCGGGGATCGCGTTCTGCTTCCCTTTGCCATCGCCGCCGTTCGCATACGAGTACGCCTCCATGCGGATCAAGTCGATAATGCCGCTGAAGTTTTTTTCCGAGCCAATAGGTAAATGCACAGGTACGGCCGTCCGGCCGAAGCGTTCGTGCACATTTTCGAGCACGCGCTCGAACGAGGACCGCTCGCGGTCCAGCTTGTTGACCACAAAGACGCAGGGAAGATTAAATTCTGCGGCGAAGTCCCAGACTTTTTCGGTGGAGACTTCGACCCCGGCGACACCATCGAGCAGCACCGCGGCCGAGTCCGCGGCGATCAGCGCCGAGCGGGCGTCGTTGAGGAAAATGTTGTAGCCGGGCGTATCGATCAAGTTGATCTTGGCCTTTTGCCAGGCAATTGCGGCTATCGAAGAAGTAATGCTGAGTTTGCGCGCTACTTCCTCTTCATCAAAATCCGTGATGGTGTTGCCTTCGTCCACCTTGAGATGCCGGTCGGTTGCTCCCGAGGTGAACAGGATCGCGGATGCGAGTGATGTCTTTCCACTATGCCCATGCCCGATCAAAGCCACATTCCGAATGTCGGAACTGTCGAAGACCTTCATAACGCCCAGAGGATATCAAATTTGTCCGGCGCGGCTTTCCGAAACTGAGGGGGAAAAAGGTCAGGCCATTTGCTGCGAGGCAGCTACGTCGCTGGCAACATCCACCACGGGATTGTAGGTAAGCATCCGCCCACAGCTTTCACAAAACATGATTTTGTCCTGCCGGCGCAGGTCCTGAAAGAATTGCGGACGTAGAGCGATCTGGCAGGCGCCACAGCGTCCTTCGGTGGCGTCCGCGATAGGAGTGTTCTTCGTTTTTTTGCGGACGCGCTCGTATTCGGCGTAGAACTTCGCGTCCATCTGGCCAGCGATCTTCTGGCGCTCGGCGCGTTGCTCGCTTAGCGCCTGCTCGTCGATCTTAGTGCGCTCACGCGCACGCGTCTTTTCGGCTTCGACTTCCTTCTGCTCCGCCTTCAGAGCAGTCTCGGCGACCTTCACATTCTTTTCGAGCGGCTCGGACTGCTCCATGAAATCGAGAATCCGGTCTTCCGATTTGCGGATCTCGGCTTCAACGTAGGCGATTTCGTGCTGGAAAGCCTGATATTGCTCGTTAGTTTTCACAGACATCATCTGATCCCTAAGCTTGGAGATCTTTTGCTGATGAAGCTGGATATCGCCTTCGAGCTTTTTGCGGTCGCGCTGGTTGGCGGCCAAGGCGGAACGGTCGGCTTCCAATCGCCGCGTATGCGCTTCGAGCCTCTTTTCGATTTCCGAAATGTGTTTGGGAAGGGTCGCGATCTCGTTTTCGAGACTCACGATCTTGCGGTCAAGCGCCTGGAGACGCAGCGCCAGAGCAAGCTCCTGCAACATGTAATACGAATTTTAGCATGTGACTCAGGCGCGGCCGTATTCTTCGAGGAAGCGGGCGATGGTCCGAATGCCGGCGTAGTAGTTGGCGATCCGGTATTTTTCGTTTGGAGAATGCAAGCCGTCATCAGGCAGACCGAAACCCATGAGTACGGTGGGAATTCCCAAATGCTCGGCGAATTCGCCGACGATGGGAATCGATCCGCCGCCGCGTGTAAAGACGGTGGGTCTGCCCATGACTTCGCCAAATACGCGGGCTGCTACGGCGATGGCGGGGTGATCCGGATTGACAGCCGCTGCCGGCGACGCACTCAAGACACGGACTTCGGTCTGAATGCCTTTCGGCGTATTGGAAGCTACCCATTTCCTGACGGAGGCGACTACTTTCTCGGGATTCTGCTTGGGGACGACACGGACACTGACTTTGGCGACGGCTTTTGCCGGAATCACGGTCTTTGCTCCGGCGCTTGCGAAGCCGCCGGCGATACCGTGGACCTCGAAGGTCGGTCGCGCCCAGACGCGTTCCAACACGGATTGCTCGGGTTCGCCTGTCAACGACGACGATCCCACCTGATCGCGCAAAAATTCCTCTTCTGAAAACGGCAGGCGGCTCCAGCTTTCCAGCTCCGCCGCCGCGGGGGGTATGACGTCATCGGTCAGGCCGGGGATCTGGATGTGTCCGTCGGCATCTTTGGCTTTCGCAAGGAGCTCGATGAGGCCATATACGGCGTTGGGAGCGGCGCCGCCATATACACCCGAGTGCAGGTCGCGGGCCGGCCCGCGCGCTTCGATTTCCAGATAGATCAAGCCGCGCAGGCCGATGCACAGCGTGGGCACGCAGTCGGCAAACATTTCTGTGTCCGACACGAGCGCGACATCGGCCTTCAGCTTTTGTTTATGCAGCGGAACGTAGCGCGAAATGGATTCGCCTCCCACTTCTTCCTCGCCCTCGACCAGAAAACGAACGTTGACCGGAAGCTTGCCGCCATGCACACTTCGCAGCGCTTCCATCGCTTTCACGTGCATGTACATCTGCCCTTTGTCGTCGCAGGCGCCGCGCGCGTAGATGTTCCCATCGCGAATATTCGGCTCGAATGGAGGAGTCTTCCATAGATCGAGCGGGTCGGGCGGCTGCACGTCGTAATGGCCGTAGCAGAGAACGGTTGGCTTTCCGGGCGCGTTGAGCCAGTCGGCGTACACCAACGGATGCTTGTCCGTCGGAACGACTTCGACATTTTCCAGACCGGCGCGAGTCAGCCCATCGGCTACGAATTGCGCGGCGCGCGCGATGTCCGGCCGGTGCTCCGGAAGTGTGCTGATGCTCGGAATACGTAAGAATTCGAGCAACTCATCGAGAAAGCGAGTTTCGTTTCGCTTTACAAAGTCGTCAACGGTGGCACTCATTTCGCTTGTCAGTATAGAGCAGGGCCCGCTTACTCACGTGCGCGGTTCTTTAGGCAGCAAGAACCGGAGTGCTCAGAGAAGAAATGACGGCTACATTGGGATGAAATGCAAAGGAATTGGGCGAATGTCGGACAAGATCTAGATGCGCAAGGCAGCGCGGTGCTTGCGGATCTGATTTCTCGCGAAGAGTGCCGGGCGATTGCGCGGCTATATTCGCACGATGATTGTTTTCGCAGCCGTGTGGTGATGGCGCGGCACGGTTTCGGGCGCGGCGAATACAAGTATTTCCGTTATCCGCTGCCGGATCTGATTGCGGAACTTAGGACTTCGATTTACCCGCATCTGGTTCCTATTGCGAATCGCTGGAATAAAGCTATGGGTATCGACATACGTTATCCGGAAACGCACGGCGAGTTTCTCGAGCGCTGCCACGCGGCCGGACAAACCAAACCGACGCCGCTGCTGCTGCAGTACGAAGAAGGCGACTACAATTGTCTCCATCAGGACCTTTACGGAGAGCATGTGTTTCCATTACAGGTCGCGATTCTGTTGTCCGAGCCGGGCAAGGATTTCGAGGGCGGGGAATTCGTCATGACGGAGCAGCGGCCACGCATGCAGTCGCGCCCGGAGGTCGTGCCGCTTCGCCAAGGCAGCGGAGTTGTTTTCGCAGTTCATCATCGGCCGGTCGCCGGGACGCGCGGCGTTTATCGAGTCAATCTCCGCCATGGCGTGAGCCGGGTGCGGTCGGGCCGGCGCCATACGGTTGGCATCATTTTTCACGACTCGAAGTAAGATGACGCGGAATCTGTTTGAGGGTTGGACTGAGTCGCTGGGCGAGGGGGCGGCGGTGCTTCGCGGGTTTGCGCTGCCGGAAGAGACGGCACTGCTGGCGGCGCTCGGAGAGGTCGCAAAGCTAGCACCGTTCCGGCACATGACAACTCCGGGCGGATATCGCATGTCGGTCGCGATGACGAACTGCGGGCCCTTGGGTTGGGTAACGGATCAGACCGGTTACCGTTACGATGCCGCGGATCCGGAGACGCACAATCCATGGCCGCCGATGCCGCCGGCTTTTCTGCTGCTTGCGACCAGCGCAGCGGCGAGCGCCGGATTCAGCAATTTTGTCCCGGATGCTTGCCTGATTAATCGCTATGAGCCAGGTGCGAAGTTGTCGCTGCATCAGGACAAGGACGAGCGGGATTTCAGCCAGCCGATTGTGTCGGCTTCGTTAGGGATACCGGCAGTGTTTTTATTCGGTGGATTGAAGCGTGCGGAGAAAACGATGCGGGTGTCTCTTACGCACGGCGACGTCGTTGTGTGGGGAGGTCCGGCGAGGCTGCGTTATCACGGCGTGCTGCCGCTGAAAGAAGCTGAGCACCCTTTGCTCGGCCGAAAACGAATTAATTTGACGTTTCGTAAGGCGGCCTAGATCGAGGTTCTGAGTGTGAGGACTCAAATCACATTGACCCTCGATCGCGCTCGCCGGTTGCGGCTGGCATACGATAGCAATCGTGCGACTTAGGGGCAAGCATCCCAAGCCCTTTGCGCAATTGGAGCTGAAAACATGAAATCCAACAGACGCCAGTTCGTATCAACATTTGGAACGAGTTCGGCTGGAATCGCGCTGGGCGCGACGGCCGTAACCGCGAGCCCGCATATGGCCGCGGAAAAACAGGATGAGCAGAGTCTGCTCATAGGAGAGAACATTGCGCTAACTCAGACTGAATACGGCAAGGTCAGGGGTTACGTTCTGCGGGGGATCCATTACTTCCTGGGGATGCCGTACGGAGCCGACACGTCAGGCGCAAACCGGTTCATGCCGCCACAGAAGCCGAAGCCCTGGAAGGATGTGTATCCGGCGGTTTGGTGGGGCAATTCGGCGCCGCAAAACATGGAGAACCGGTACCAGAGGCAATTCTCTTCGTTTCGGGATCATTGGAACTACGGCGACGTAAACGAAGATTGCCTGCGCATCAATGTGCAGACGCCAGGAATTAACGATGGGAAGAAGCGGCCTGTGCTGTTTTGGATTCACGGCGGCGGGTTCACCAGCGGGAACGCGATTGAACAGGACGGATACAACGGCGAGAACTTTGCGCGTTTTGGCGACGCGGTGTTTTGTTCGATCAATCACCGGCTAGGACCTCTGGGGTTCTGCAATCTGGCGGGCGTAGGTGGAGAAAAGTTTGCGGATTCTGGGAACGTTGGCATGTTGGACATTGTGGCCGCGCTTGAATGGGTCCGCGACAACATTGCGAATTTTGGCGGCGACCCCCGTAACGTCACGATCATCGGGCAGTCTGGTGGCGGCGCGAAAGTTTGTATTCTGACGGCCATGCCTTGCGCGAAAGGACTGTTCCACAAAGCTGTTGTGCTCAGCGGCGCCGCGCGGAAGGCCGGGGACAAAACCTATTCGGAGAACCTTGGGGCCGCAGTGGTCAAGGAAGCAGGACTATCACCGGATGAGTTGGCGAAACTACAGGCAATGCCGTGGAAAGAATTCTATGCCATTGCCGCGCGAGTGCAGCAGGCGATGGCGAAGAACGCCGGTCGCGGTGGGGGATTGACGCGCGGATTCGCGCCGGTTGTGGATGGCAAAACTTTGCCGCAGCATCCGTACTACCCGGTTGCTGCGCCGACTGCAGCCGGGGTGCCGATGATTATCAGTTCGGTTGAGAACGAACAAGCGCCGAGTATGGGCGATCCGTCGATGCAATCGATGACGCTAGAGGAGGCTATCGAAAGAGTTAGGGAAAGAGCAGGTTTCGGTCCGGGCCTTGGAGACAAAGCAAAGGATGTAGTGGAGGCCTACGCAAAGGCGTTCCCGGGACGCAAACCGGTGGACATCTGGTCGCTGGTGAGCAGCAACCGGCAAAGTGTCGTCGCCTTGGCGGATGCGAAATCGAAACAACCCGCGCCGGTGTTTGTCGATTGGTTCACCTGGCAGCCTCCTTTATTCAACGGCCACATGGGTGCGTTCCACACCCTCGACATTTGTTTCTGGTTCTACAACACAGATTTGATGCTGACTCACACCGGCGGCGGGGCAAGGCCGAGAGCGCTGTCGGCCAAGATGGCGGGCGCGCTGTTGCAGTTTATGAAGACGGGCAATCCAAATGGACGCGGTCTTCCTCACTGGCCGAAGTACTCGTCCGCGCGAGGGGAAACGATGGTTCTGGACGATACCTCCGAAGCGAAGAATGACCCGGATCGGGAGGCCAGGAAAGCGCTACCTGCATTGACCTAAACCGCTCCCTCCGGTCACGGCTCAGAAACAGTTACCGAGCCACGACTAAAAGGAGCGGTATTTTGCGCCAAGACCTAACTGACCCGGCGAGCCGGAACCAAACAGGTACTCATTCGGATTATGATGCTGGGCACGCAATCGGGCAATTCCAGACTGGCCTGCCATCGAATACCTGCATGCCAATACGCTGGAGACACCCACCTATTGGGAACAGTTCGAGCCGAAGCCGGGACAATTTGACTACTCGCAGGTGGACCTGCTGCTAGATACAGATGTTCATATCGCGATGGGATTTCTGCAGCTGTCGTGAATATGTCAGTATTATTGCGGAAACAAGGCAAGTCTCGTGATGCCATTGCTTGGCTCGATCGAGCGGTAGCGATGGGAGATGGGGAAGCTTGCCTGCAGTTGGCTCAAATATATCTGCGGAACCGCCGCCGCGCAAACACCGCCGTCTCGCTCTTGAAGAAGGCCATCGCCTCTCGGCCGAGCGACATCAGTGAGGACAGCAGGGACGAGGCGGCGGCAATACTTGCAGGCCTAGGCAAAAATGTTTGATGACTAGTCTCAATTGCCGTGCATAAATTGCGGCGGAATGGAGGCCGACGATTAATCGACTTTAGCCGCCGGGGCGGATCAGAAAAACCGCTACTTCCGCCAACAGGTTGGGCAGGCGTGCAACGCTGCGCTCGCGGCGCAAAAAGACCTGACGCTCGATTACCCAATTCTGGGCGCGGCACAGCAACACGAAATCGTCGATGGTCAGAAAGTGCAGGTTCGGCGATTCGTACCAGTCATACGGGAATAGCGCGGTGCGCGGGGAACGGCCGCTCACCAGATGCGAAAGCCGGGTCGTCCAATGGCCGAAATTCGGAAATGCCACGATCCCATGCCGACCCACGCGCAGCATCTCGCGAAGGATGCGCAGCGGATAGCGCATCTCCTGCAGCGTCTGGCTGAGGATCACATAGTCGAAGGTGCCATCGGGATAGTCCGCGAGGCCATGATCGAGATCGCCCTGAAATGCAGAAACGCCGCGCGCGATGGCGCGCCGCACCTTGCTCGCGTCAATCTCGACTCCCCATCCGTGCACTTGCTTGTGCTCATGCAGCCAAGCGAGCAATTCGCCTTCCCCGCAGCCTAAATCCAACACGTGCGAGCCCGGTTCCACAATCTCGGCGATCATGGCATAATCCTGGCGAGCCAGAATACGAGGCGTGGGCGCAGCCGGTTTCTTCTGTGCGCTACCGGCGTGGCCGTCTTCGCATTCCTCGCGATAGACCCGTTCGAGGAAACCTACGACCATTTCACTCTGCTCTTTACTTTCGACCAGGAAAGCATCGTGCCCGTAGTTGGAGGGCAATTCGCAAAACGCCGTATCGATGTTCCGGCTGCGCAGCGCGCTCACGGTCTCAAGAGATTGATAGGTCGGGTACAACCAATCCGAGGTGAAGCTTAGGACGAGAAAGCGCGCGCGAGTGCGCTCGAAAGCGGCGGCCAACGATGGATAGCCGGCGGACAGATCGAAGTAGTCCATCGCCTTCGTTATATATAGGTAAGAATTTGCATCGAAACGGGTTACAAATTGGCTGCCGCGATAGCGGAGGTAGCTTTCCACTTCGAAATCAGCCGAAAAATCGAAGCCGAAGGCGTCCTTGTCGCGGAGACGGCGGCCAAATTTCTGACGCATCGATGCATCGCTCATGTAGGTGATGTGGCCCACCATGCGGGCCACCGCCAAGCCGCGCGCGGGAGGCTTGCGGTCGTAATAGTTGCCGTCGTTCCAATCGGGGTCGGCCATTACGGCTTGGCGGCCGACTTCGTTGAACGCAATCTGCTGGGCGCTGTGGCGTGAGGTGGCGGCAATCGGGATCGCGGCGGCGACCGCATCGGGAAACGCAACGGCCCATTCCAGAGCTTGCATACCACCCATCGATCCACCGACGACGGCCAGGAGACGTTCGATCCCTAAGGAATCGATCAGCAATTTCTGCAGGCGGACCATGTCACCGATGGTGATGACCGGAAAGCCCATGCCGTAGGGCGCGCCGGCTGCCGGATCGATGGAACTCGGCCCGGTAGTTCCACGGCAACCGCCCAGGACGTTCGAAGAGATGACGAAATATTTGCGGGTGTCGAGCCCCAGCCCCGGGCCGATCATTGCCGACCACCAGCCAGGAAGTCCTGTTTCCTTGCTGATACCGGCGGCGTGAGCATCTCCTGAAAATGCGTGGAGCACCAAAATGGCGTTTTTGCGCTCAGCGTCGAGCGTGCCATAAGTCTCGTAGGCGACATCCACATTCAGCAGAGTGACTCCGCAATCCAGCGCCAACGAAGGGAAGGTTACAACCTGGGTTTCGACGCTTAATTCGCTCTCGACTGAGGTGGCCATGACCGCGCAACTCTTTTCAGGTGTGCGAAATTGAACGATAGCACGGGCCGCGCCGCCGAGCGCGTGACTACCCGTCTACCGTGGAGGAAATTTGCGGGCGCTTGCGCTATTGTTTTTTATTTTCATTTCGGTGGGTTCCGCTTTTGGGCCTTCGGATCCTTTCTGGAGTCTTTGGCTCTACAACGGCACCTGGAAGGTAACGCGTAAGGATCAACCGCCCCAGACCCTGGTAAACCGGTGCTCGAGCTTTGGAAAATTCTTCGCCTGCGAGCAATCGGTGAACGGCGATTCGGTCGCGCTGCTCGTTTTTGTACCCGGCAGAGGGCCGGGCCATTTCTTTACGCAAAGCATTAAGACGGACGGACGCGCCGGCGGCCGCGGAGAGCTGCAGATAGAGCACAACACCTGGACGTACCTAAGTAATTGGAACGACGGCGGAAAAACTACGTATTACCGTACGACCAATGTGTATGACGGGCGCAATCACATTCATTTCGAGCAGGCCGAATCGACGGACAACAAAACATGGGTGGTGAAAAGCTCCGGCGACGAAGTCCACCCGCCCGGCAGCAAGCGATAAACGGTTCTTCCTTCGTCACTTTCTTCCACGCGGCCCAACGTTTCGGCGATCCGCGTCGTCTAATGCGCGAAAAGAAGGACTATGGTGTGGGAGATCGGATTGCCGCTTCCATTTGCCGCTAGCCTGCCGGAGCATCCCACGGAGACAGAGCTGGCCGAGGCTTGCCGGCGCGGCCAAGTGCGCGCGTTCGAACATCTGTATCGGGTCCATTCCGCGCGTATGAAGAGTCTTGCGTTTCATCTTCTGGGGAGCCGGGCCGATGCCGAAGATACGGTGCAGGAGGCGTTCCTCAAAGTATGCCGGGCGGCGCGCGGTTTCGAAGGTAATTCGTCGCTTTCGACCTGGATTTACCGGATATTGATCAACTGCTGTTATGACGCGATCCGGAAGAAACAGCGTCTGGCGGAGAATGCCGCTCCGGCGGAGTTCCGCGCCGAGAGCAATGTAACGCTCAAGGTGGCGCTCGAACGCGCGTTAAAGGCATTGAACGAACGCCAGCGGATGGTGTTTCTCTTGTTTGAAGTGGAAGGGCTGCGGCATTCTGAGATCGCGGCTATCCTGGAGGTGCCCGAAGGCACCTCGCGAAGCTGGCTATTTGAGGCGAAGTGCCAGCTCAAACGTATGCTCACGGAGGCGCCCAAATGAAATTCGAATGCGGCGATCTGGAGCGAGCGCTAGCTAATTCGGACCTGTTTCCAGAGGCTCGCGAGCATTTGAAGAGTTGCGCGGTCTGCCGGCGGGAGTACCGGCTCTGGAGCGAGATCTCGAGTGTGGCGCGCGAGCTACATGAAGAGTGGGATACGCCCGCTTTGTGGCCGTCGATCCGGCAAGCGATTGAAGCCGAGCGCAAACCGGAGCGGATTTGGTGGAAACAGCGGAAGACGTGGGCGGCGGCAGCGGCGCTGGTGATCGCGATTGTTGTACCTGTGGGATTGTGGCGGCATTCTGTGGCTACTGCGCCGCCTGCGCGGACGCCGGCTGCGACCACGCCGACTGCAACCAGGCAAACCCCCACGCCGGATTTCCTCACCGAACAAGCGTTACGCGAGGTGGAGAAGAGCGAGGCGGCTTATCGGCAGTCCATTGCAAAGCTCTCTCAACTGGCCGCGCCGAAGCTATCGACTCAGTCTTCGCCAGAGGTCGCCAACGAAAAAGAGCGTTTGGCGCTGCTCGATTCGGCGATTGCGGAAACGCGGGCAAGCGTTGCGTCGAATCGGTTTAATATTCGGCTGCAAACCGCTTTAGCCGATCTGTACCGCCAAAAACAGGAGACGTTGCGCGACGTTTTGAGCCATGACGCGAAAAACTAGTAAACTGGGCCGGCGATTTCGGCGTCGAGAAGAGTCTCGACGCGGCACGCACGAGTGCGTGCGCCACGCACACCGCTCCCTCACGGTCGCGGTTCTGTTGTTGGTTCCGTGGTGTATGCAGGCGCGCGAAGAGTATACGCGCACATTCGACAAATCGCTCGGCGTGCAGAATGGCCAAAAAATATGGCTGGAGCACAAGTTCGGCGATGTGGTCATTCGCGCGCACGCTCAGCAACAAGTTGTGGTGCACGCCGATATTCGCGTATCGGCGCCGGATTCGGACATGGCGAAACAGTATGCCGGCCGGGTGGAGATTCTGGTCGAGCCCGGCGCCGAACTCAGCATTCGCACCAGATATCCGGATGCGCAAAGATCTTTTGGCCGGCGCGATGTCTCATTTTCGGTCCGCTACGAGGTGACGGTGCCGGAGACCTCGCCCCTGGTGGTGCGGAATGCATTTGGATCGGTTTCCATAAGCGGCATCAAATCGTCTTCGGAGATTTACAACTCGCATGGCGAAATCCGTTTTCGCAATGGCCGCGGCGCGCAGCATATCGAAAATTCGTTTGCCAGCGTCAATGTGGAGGGCAACGCCGGAGATGTCACGATTGAAGCGACCAACGGGTCAGTGGATGCAAGTGGAATTACGGGCGCAGCCGACATACGCAATCGCTTTGCGCGCGTGACTGTCGATCGCGTATCGAACGGCGTGACCATCGTCAACAATAATGGCGCGGTTTCGGTGACGGACTCGGGGGGGGCCGGGAACGTGCGAAATTCTTTCGGTTCTGTCACGGTGCGAAATTTCCGCGGCGACCTCACGGTAGCGAACACCAACGGTCAGGTGGATGCAGTCGATGTCTCCGGTTCAGCCGATATGCGGAATGGCTTTGGCGGCGTGCATTTTGCCGATATCAAGCGCGACCTTACGATTAAAACGCACAATTCCAAGGTGGAAGGCTCGCGAGTCGGGGGAGCGGTTACCATCGCGAATTCTTTTGGTGCGGTGATCGTGGACGATGCCGGCGGGGCGATCGATATCCATAACCAAAATGGCTCGATTGACGCTTACAGCTCCACGCGCGGAACCTGTAAGCCGATCACGCTTCACACGTCCTTCTCGCGGCTGAGCGTGCATCTGCCGGATAATGCCAACTACCACGTGTTTGCCAAAACCTCGTTTGGGCACCTGCGCAGCGATTTTCCACTGACTGTCTCGGGCCGCGTATCGGAGAACGAAGTGAGTGGAACCCTGGGCTCAGGTCAATGTGAAATGAGACTCACTAACAACAATGGCGCAATCGAAATCTTGAAAACGGCACGATAGGCGTTCACAAACGAACACCGGCGGGCGGCCATTCGTTTCCTAACTGCTTTAGGGCGGATGTTGAAAAACGTCGTGACAGGCAACGCTGACCACGCGCCTCGGGATGTAAACCGTTGAATTTGATTAACGCGTGCTCGGGTCAGCGAAGCCAGCCACGGTTTTTCAACGAGCACTAGAAAGAACTGCCGCTGCCGCCGGCGAAATGGCACACTGGTTGCAGTACTTCTAGCGCGTTTATGCCGCCCGTATCGATGACGGATGTCCGCAAAGTGTTAGTGGTTGACGACCAGGCCGACGTTCGCGAGGCGTTGCGTCTTCTTTTGAAGGGCGCCGGCTACGCCATTCAGATGGCCGATTCACCGGAGGCCGCGATTGCCGCTGCTGTGGGAGGCGATCAGCATTTGATGGTAATCGACATGAACTATGCCTATGACACCACCTCAGGCCGCGAAGGCATCGCTCTGCTCGACCACTTGCGTTCCTTGAAACCCGATGTACCGGTGATCGCAATGACCGGCTGGAGCACGATCGAGCTGGCAGTGGAAGCGATGCAGCATGGCGCCTGCGATTTCGTCACCAAACCATGGGACACACGGCATCTGCTCGAGGTATTTGAAAAACATCTGGGCGCCGAAGGCCGCCGGCGCGCGGCAGCGACCTCTCTGAATAACGAGCTTGCCATCGCGCGTCGCGTGCAGACCCGGCTCCTCCCTCCGGCGTGTTTCGCAGTAGGCAATGTCGAAATCGACTGCGCCTTTGTTCCAGCGGGGCAAGTCGGCGGCGATTTGTACGATTTCTTCGAGACTGAATCGGGCGGCGTTGGGTTTCTATTGGGCGACGTTTGCGGAAAAGGAATGGGCGCCGCTCTACTGGTCGCGAACCTGCAGGCTACCATTCGCAGCCAGCGAGATCTCGCGGAACGCCCCGCACGTTTACTCGAGCGCACCAACCGGATGTTCTTTCATTCCACGCGCCCGGAGCATTTTGCGACCTTGTTCTTCGGTTTCTACGAGCCTGCGGCGCAGACGCTGCGCTATGTGAATTGCGGCCATCCGGAGCCGGTGCTGCTCCGCGCCAACGATGCGGTGGAGCTGCTGGCGCCTACCGCAATGGTGCTAGGAGCATTTGAAAACGCGCTGATTGAAGAAGGAACCGCGAGGCTGGAATCAGGCGATCGCCTGTTGGTTTTTTCCGACGGCTTTGCGGAAGCCGGGATGACGGACGACACAGACGATGACGATTGGGCGCTGGACAGCATCCGTTGCCTGGCGCGTACCCGCTGCGAGCGATTCGCGGGCCGGCTGGCTGCTCTGGCTACTTCGGCCGGAGAGCAAGCCGACGACATCACGGTGATGGAAGTCCGGGTCGCGCGGAACTAGTCGCTTGTCGCAAAGAGTTCGTTACCGGGCGTGAAAGGCGGCGTGAGACGCCGCCGCAGGGCATGGCCCTGCCCCACAACGCCATGAATACGATCGCGACAGTAACGATTTAGCTGCGACATCCCACTAGTACATGGCCTCGGGCAGCTTGTGTGCCACGGCCGTTTCGCCGACGATCAGGTCACTCCTGGCGCAACGCCACGATCGGCTCAATCTTCATTGCGCGTCGCGCGGGGAAGCAGCAGGCCGCGACGGCGACCGCGATCAGCAATAACGACACCGCAATAAAAGTCAATGGATCCCTGGAAGTGACACCGAACAGCAGACTGGAGCCCGCCTGACCCAGCCACAGCGCTCCAAGCAGCCCGATCATTAATCCGGTCAGGCTCAGTTTCAGTCCCTCGCCGAGGATCATGCGAAAAATCTGCCCGGCCTCCGCGCCCACAGCCATGCGGATTCCGATCTCCTGCGTACGCGTCGCGATGGAGTACTGGATGAGCCCATAGATCCCGACAGCGGCCATCAGCAGCGCCACGATGGAGAAGCCGATCAGCAGCGAGGTCTGAAAGCGACGCTGCGCAAGATACGTTCCGAACTGCTGTTCCAAAAGCGCCACTTCAGAGACCGGCGCATTCTTCTCCACGCGATGCACGGCCGCCCGAAGCGCCCCGGCCATCGCCATCGGGTCGTCCGACGAGGTTCGTATGAAAAGGTCCATGTTGCGCGGAGGAGGACTCTGCGCGAGCGACACGAACATCTGCGGGAACGGTTCGCGCTCCGGCCCCTGCCGCCGCATGTCGGCCACGACGCCCACGACTGTGTACCAGGGCTGGCCGGAATCCCGCGGGCCCAACTTGAACCTTTTGCCTACTGGATCATGCCCCGGCCACGAGCGCCGAGCCATTGCATCGTTGATGATCGTGACCGGCGGAGTATCCGGCCCATCCCCGATCGAAAAGGAGCGGCCTCGGAGCAGCGGCGTCCCGATGGCTTTGAAGAAATACGCGCTGACCTCTTCTCTACCAAACTGCAGGCGTTCGGATACAGTTCCGTTGTCCCGTTCTACAGTGACGACCTGTTCCCTGTTGTTATCGATGAACAGCTCGCCGATGACGCCGGCGTTCTGCACACCCGGAACAGCCTGAATCGTTTCGAGCACGCGGTCATAAAAGTGTTGTTTCGCGGGGATGCTGAAGGTCATCGGGGCGGAGAGCTCCATTAAAAGGACCCCCTCAGGCCTGAATCCCGGATCAATGCTATTCACGTACCACCAGCTTCGGACGAGCAAGCCGGCGCCTGCGAGCAGGACGATCGCGAGCGCAAAATCCGCCACCACGAGCGCGCGGCGGATTCGACGGGTGCCCGCTCCGCCCGAGACACTTCTGCCGCCCTCCTCGCCGGAGGGATGCGGGTCGCGGCGCAACGCCGCAATCGCGGGCGACAGTCCTACCAGAATTCCCGCGAGCAAGGAGATGGCCACGGCCCAGCCGAGGACGCGGAGATCGAGGCTTACTTCATTCAGACGCGGCAAGTTGGCAGGGCCAAAGGCGCGGATAAGGTCAACGCCTCCTGAGGCGAGCAGTGTGCCAGCCAGTCCCGAGATGGAAGCGAGCAGGACGCCTTCGGTAAGCAGCTGTCGCATGATACGTCCAGCACTCGCTCCAAGCGCAGTGCGAACCGCCATCTCGCGCGCGCGGGCGACGCTGCGCGCCAATGAGAGACTTGTGACGTTGGCAGCGGCGATGAGGAACACGCAAAACACAGTGCCGCCGAGCATCCACAATCCCAATCGCGATTGGGGTCCTACCATGTAAAGACTTAATGGGACAACGCTGATGGCGCGGTTCCTTTCGGCGGCCGGCAATTGATCGTTGAGGCGGCGAGCGACTGCGCTCATCTCCGCCTGGGCCTGATGGAACGTCACGGTCGGTCGAAGGCGCCCCACGACGAACCACGTTTCTGCGCCGCGCACGGCCCGGCGGCTCGTGTGCGGCTCCCAAACGTCTGCATCGAGCCTCGCGATTTTGAAATCGGCAGGGAGGATGCCGATGATATGGCAAGGAGAGCCATTGAGCACAAGGGTGGCGCCGAGCGCATTATGCGAGCCTCCGAATCGCGCTTGCCAGAAGCGATAACCGATCAGGACCAGCCGTTGCCGCTGCTCGGCTTCTTCGGTCGAAAAGCTGCGCCCCAGGACGGGCCGAACACCAAGGAGGGGAAGCAGGTTGGGGGAGATGCTCGCGCCGACGATCTGCTCCACGCCGTCAGCTCCGGTCAGGAACGTAGACACGGCATCGAAGGTGGCCATATCCGCGAAGCTTCGACTTTGACTCCGCCACTGTTCGATATCCCCAAGCGCCGATCTGCCCTCGCGAAAGTTCTGGGTCGGATCCTCGGTCCACAACATCGCCAACTGTTCCGGCGATTGATACGGAAGGGGCCGGAGCAGAACGGCATTCAGGACGCTGAACATTGCCGTATTGGCGCCAATCGCTAGCGCCAGCACCGCTACCGCGGTCATCGTGAATCCAGGACTCTTTCTGAGAATCCGCACCGCGTAGCGTAAGTCCTGCACCGTCGTCTCGAGCAGCGCGAACGTCCTTCGTTCACGGTACGTTTCCTTCATAGGCTCCAGGCCTCCGAAGCTGCGCATCGCCGCATATCGAGCCTCTGCTGGATTCATGCCAGTTCTGCGGTTGTCCTCAATTTGCATCTCCAGATGAAATCGAACTTCGTCATCCAGTTCGCGCTCCAGCCGTTTGTGTTCAAACAGCCCACGCAACCGAGCGGCAACCACGGTGGCCCAACTCATCCGCGCTCCTCCGCCAGGCGCTTCGGGTCAAAGCCAACGAAGCGCTCAATTGTTGACGACATGCGCCTCCAATCTTCGGTCTCCTTGGCGAGCCGTTTCCGCCCGGCGGCGGTAATGGAATAGAATTTCGCCTTACGGTTCTTCTCCGATGCGCCCCACTTGGAGGAAATCCATCCGTCCTGCTCCATGCGCAACAGAGCCGGATAAAGAGTGCCCTGGTTGAGTTGCAGCACGTCCTTGCTGATCTGCTCGATCCGGCGCGCGATGCCGTAACCGTGCAGCGGTCCGAGTGCCTCCAGAGTCCGTAGAACGAGGAGAATGAGCGTGCCCTGCAGAACATCCGCCTTGTCGGCACGATCATTTCTCATTAGGTAACCTACAGGAAGAGTATACTCCAATGTCCCTGTAGGTGGTCAACAGAGAAAGCCGGTTCTCCGTGGCGTATCAATGCCCGACAGATTTCTCTGGCGGCACCAAATTTTTAGCTCACTTTTTGCTGGAAGGCGGCACTAATCCCTTGATACGCAGATAGGTGACCATGTTGCCGTAGTGCTCCATGTTGTGAGCGTTGTTGAAACTGAGCACCGCGAGTTTGGTAGATGGACCGAAAAATTTGATTATGTCCGCCGCATTTGCGTCGGTCATGCCGGCGTAAGTCTTGTCGCAATAGGCGAAGGCGACTTTCAACGCAGCAATAATATCAGCCTTGCTGGTTTTGTTCTCCTCCACGCCCGGGCTTTTGGTTCCGTCGCCTGCGACAGGACCGCAGAATTCATATTGCGCGTCGGCGACATGAGCGACCAGTTGACCGAAGGTTCGAACTGTCGATACGGGCCGGAAGGAATAGTTTTCTTCGGGCATCTCTTCGGCCGATTTCAGCACGTCGTTCTTCGTCATGCCGTAAATCTTCTGCATGCCCGAGGTAAGCGGATTGGCTGAAGGAGTTTGGGCGAAGGCCCCGGCCCCCAGCAGAGAAAGTGCGGCAAGTACGGGAAATATCCTCATGTACGCTCCCCTTTTCAGGCTGATTCTATCAGGTCCGACGCCGATCCCATATGCAGAGGCACGCGGCTGCAAGCACGCTAATCACAAAGCCGGCCAGCGCGTCGGCGGCATAGTGATAGCGCCCGTAAATTGTGGCGATCGCTACGCTGATCGCATACACGAGCAGCAGCCATCCCCAGAATCTCCGCGCCGGTTTGATAAGGACCATTGCCCAGGCCGAGGAGAAGGCCGCCGATACGTGCGCGCTCGGAAATACTCCCACATGGATGGTCGCTCTACTTAGCAAATACAGATTCAGGTGCCGGGCCCAGGTTGCAATCTGGGGAGGTTCCATTGCGGGAAAAACGTAGCGCGGGGGACGCGTGGGAAAGTACGGAAACAGAGCATAGGCGCCGAGTGTGCCCAATAGGTACACGATCCAGAACCTGTCGATGGATCTGCGCGGGCCGCCGGATAGCAGCCCCACGCCATAGGCCGCTACTCCATAAACCAGCAGATAACAGAACTCGAAATACAGAGGCAATGCTTTGCCCCAGCTTTCGATGGCAGCGCGAAATCCCCAGTCGTGCAACAAGACGCGATCCCAGCGAATCCATGCGAATTCGTAGGCGGAGTCGTATTCGCGCGGCAGGAAGAATTCCATTTCGCGGAACGCGAGGAACGTGAGCACAACAGGCAGCCAGTCGCGCACGATCTCAATCACGCGTCTAAAGCGACCGTGCTCCAAGCGGCTGAGCAAGGAGAAAAGAACGGCTACCGCAAATAGCACGATCCAGGGCTGCCCGTGCAGGTTGGGGCGATCGCGAAAGAACAGGCTAAGCAGCGCAATATAGCTGAAGAACGCCAGCAGAATCCATTCCGGCGCCCGGAATCGAATCCGGCGCATTTTTAAGTTTTCACATCCGCAGGTTCGGCGGGCGGGGTAAAGAGCAGAGCGAGACCGCAAAGCACGCCAGCCCAAATGGCCCATGTGGTCAGAAACTGATGGTCGATCAAAATTCCGGCGAGCACGGGCGCGCCGATTTGCGCGATCGATGTCAGTGATTGCGTGAGTCCCATGATTACACCCTGTTCGCGCTTGCCCGCTTTTTGTGTGATCATGCTAGTCAACGCCGGCCGTAAACCGGCGCCGCCGATGGAAGTGAAACCAAAAATCCAGAGGAGCTGGCCCACCGTGGTTGTGAAACCTATAGCGGCGTATCCGGCAAGGGCGGTGAGGAATCCGAGTTGAACGACTTTGCGCTCACCCAGCCAGCGCACCATGCGGCCGACAACGCCCCCCTGCATAATGATGCCCAGAAAGCCATTGAAAGCGAAGATATAGCCGACTTCGCGGACACCCACGCGGTGCCCATTCCACCAATAGCGGCGCTCGGCAAATAATGCGAAGCCGGCAATGAAAGTGGAAAACGATATCGCAAACAGCAGCCATTGGATTAACAGGCGGCTCAGGCCGGGGCGATGGAAATACTGCGCATACTCGCCCCAGGAAAACAGCGAGAGCCGCCGGCCAGCGGGCCCATCTTCGGCCGTATGTTCGTGGATTGCTTCGCGGCGCGGCAGCAGAAAGAAGGTACACAAGATACTCGCAAACGAGAGCGCACAGGCGGCGAAAATGGGAGCCTGATAACCGTAATGGGCGAGGTATCCGGAAATGGCTGGTCCTACTAAGAACCCGAAACCGAACGCCACGCCAATAATGGCAAACGATTTGGCGCGATTCTCCGGGCTTGTTACGTCGCTGATATAGGCTTGCGCCGTGGTCAAATTGCCGGCCGTGGCGCCGTCGATGGCACGCGCCAGGAAGAGCATCCAGATGCTTGTGGAATAGGCGAGCATGAAAAAGCCGGCGAGGGTTCCGGCCTGACTGATCAACAGCACGGGCCGCCGTCCAAAGCGATCGGAAAGTTGCCCGAGAATTGGTCCGGAAATGAGTTGAAAAACCGCAAAAATGGCTATGATTTCGCCGACGACGGTAGGCGAAGCGCCGAGCCGCTCCGAATAGAACGGCAGCAGAGGCAGAATGATGGTAAATCCCAGGACATCCACGGCCACAATCAGAAAGATCGGGAGCAGTGGCGAAGCCGCGCGGCGTTTGGGCGGCGCATCGACCGCGTCGGGCTGTGGCAAACTCACACTACGATATTAGCGGGCGCACACGCGCTTCCTATGATTGTGCAGGCTTCCTATATACTGCAAACAGGTAATAGCGGAGGTGTCTATACAATGAAGTTACTAACGTCTGTTTCGCTGCTGGCGTTGTCGTCTGCGCTCGTTTTCGCGCAGGAACCCAATCCTACGCAGGCCATCCAGAAGGCGAACGGCACACCCAGCCAGCAGAACCCGATCTTCAGAGTAGAAGTGGTATCTCGCTCGATCTCATCGATCAGTTATCGAAATCGGAGCGGGTCGACGAAAATCGATTTCCAGGGCACGTCGCTTGCCCCCAAGGCAAAGGGGAAGGCTGAAGTTACCAGCCGCCTCGGCCATACGGAAATCAAATTAGAGGTTAACGATCTTCCGGCAGCGCGCCAGTTTGGACCTCTGTTCCTGACTTACGTGTTGTGGGCCATTACGCCGGATGGCCGGCCCGCCAATCTGGGCGAAGTGGTAGTGAATTCGAGCGGCGACTATAAAGCTACGGTCACCACGGACTTCCAGGCTTTCGGGCTAATCATCACCGCCGAACCATACTTCGGTGTGCGGCAGCCGAGTGATGTCGTAGTGATGGAAAACGTCGTGCGCAAAGACACTCTCGGAAAAGTCGGCACGGTGGACGCCAAATATGAGTTACTGCCGCGCGGCCAATATGAATATCACGTTCCAGAGAGCCAATTAAAACCGGTTGACCTGAACGCCGACAAGAAAAGTCCGCTCGCTCTTTACGAGGCTATCAACGCTGTGCAAATCGCTAAGTATGCGAAAGCGGACCAATATGCCTCCGATATCTGGAACGATGCCGGGAAGTTACTCAATCAGGCGCAGAACTATCGCGATCGCAAGCAGTGGGGCCCCTCGATCATGACTTCAAAGGAGGCGGTGCAAAAGGCCGAAGACGCGCGGACGATCTCGCTGCGGCGGCAGCGTGAAGAAGCATTGCAGCAGGAACGCGCGGCGGCGGCGGCTCGCGAAGCGGCAGAAAAACAGAAGGCGGCAGATGCGCGGGCGCGGGCGGCGGAAGCAGCTACGCAGCAGGCTCAAGCCGAAGCGGCGGCGCGCCATGAGGCCGAGCAGCGTGCTTTGGCGGATGCCGCTCGCGCGCAGGCTGATGCCGCTCGGGCGCAGGCTGACGCAGAAGCCCGGAAGGCGCAGGAGGCGACGGCGGAAGCAGAACGCCTCCGGCAGCAAGCTGAAAACGAGCAGAAGCAGTTACGCCAGCGCTTGTTGCAGCAGTTCAACGCCGTTCTACCGACGAGGGAAACTCCTCGCGGCCTGGTCGTCAATATGCAAGACGTGCTGTTCGATACGGGCAAATACGATTTGAAACCGGCTGCGCGCGAAGCACTTGCGAAAATTTCAGGAATCGTGATTTCGCACCCGGGTTTGAATCTGCAGATCGAAGGTTACACGGACAGCACCGGAACCGCGGAGCTCAATCAGAAGCTTTCTGAGCAGCGCGCGAACGCCGTGCGCGACTATTTGATGAACCAGGGAATTGATACCAATACCCTGACCGCGGTGGGTTACGGAATGAACTATCCTGTGGCTCCCAATAACACCTCCGCAGGCCGGAAACAGAACCGCCGGGTGGAGCTTGTGGTCTCTGGCGAAGTGATCGGCGTGAAGATCGGGACACCACCTAGCGCGACGCCGACGCCAACCGAGGTTACGGTTCCCGTTACACCGCAGCGCTAAGCTGTTTTTTGCACACTTATTCGATTGCCCTGATTCCAGGCGATGGCATTGGCCGTGAGGTAACCCTTCCGGCCTTTACGATCGCCCAAAAGACGGCCGCCGCTTTCGGCGCCACACTTTCGGCAACCAGCTACGACTGGGGAAGCGACTATTATTTCCAGAACGGCGGCATGATGCCGCCGGACGCGCTCGATATGCTGCGTGGGCATGACGCAATTCTTCTTGGCGCCGTTGGTCATACCGAGATTCCCGATAACGTCACGCTCAATGGCCTGTTGCTGCCGATCCGCCGGCGCTTCGATCAATTCGCCAACGTGCGGCCGGCCATTCTGTATCGTGGAGTGCCATCGCCGCTCAAAGGGCTCTCCGCCGGGGACGTGGATATGGTGGTTGTCCGCGAAAATACCGAGGGCGAGTACGCGCAGGTGGGCGGCTTTGTCCATCAGGATCACGAAGCCGAGGTCGCGGTGCAAACCGGCGTGTTTACGCGACACGGTGTGGAGCGCATCATTCGCTACGCGTTCGATCTGGCACGCGCACGCAATAAGAAGCGGCGAGTCGCTTCTATTACGAAATCCAATGCCCAGGGATTCAGCATGGTGCTCTGGGATCGCGTTTTTCAAAGAGTGGCGGCCGAGTATCCGGATATCACAACCGAGTCTTTGTTGGTCGATGCAGCGGCTATGAATTTCGTGCGCCGCCCGCAGAGTTTTGACGTAGTGGTCGCCTCCAATCTTTTCGGCGACATTCTCAGCGATATCTCGGCGATTGTGACTGGCAGTATCGGCCTTGCCGCGAGCGCCAATATCGATCCAACGCGCCGTTTTCCTTCGATGTTCGAACCGGTGCACGGATCGGCGCCGGACATTGCGGGGAAGGGAATTGCCAATCCTCTGGCGGCCGTTGTTTCGGCGTCGATGATGCTTGACCACCTGGGGCTCAGCGAAGCGGCACGGAAAATCGATGCGTCTATTGAGAAGCTGCTTGCAGAAGAGAAAATTCGAACACCCGACCTCGGCGGCTCCAGTTCCACGGCGCAGGTGATCGAGGCGCTTCTGAATTCCTAAGGAGTGGAATTTGCCCAACGCGTTTGCCGGCTTCCCCAAGGAGATGGTCTCATTCTTTCGCGGCTTGAAGCGCAATAATCGGCGCGAATGGTTTCAGCCTAGAAAGGACGTGTTCGATTTGCACGTCAAGGGACCGATGATCGAGTTAGTGGAAGCGTTGAATCGCGAGTTCGCTAAATTTGCGCCGCACTATATTACCGATTCGAAACGCGCCATTTTTCGCATCTATCGTGACACACGATTCAGTCCCGACAAGACGCCCTATAAGACACACATTGCGGCGTCATTTGGACGGCGTGGCGGCGATCAGGTGGCCGTGAGCGGCTATTATTTCAGCGTCTCGAATGAGCAGATCGAGATTGCGGGCGGTATTTACCATCCGGCTCCCGACACCACTCTGCGGGTTCGCACGTATATTGCGGATCACTACGAAGAACTGCGCCGCATTCTGTCGAATCAGACGCTTCGCCGGCGTTTAGGTAAGTTGCAAGGCGACGAACTTTCGCGCGCCCCCAAGGGGTTTGATCCCCGTCACCCGGCCATCGATCTGATCAAGAAGAAGGATTGGATTCTGGACGTGGAACTCGATGCTTCGCTTGCCACTACACCGCGGCTCCAGAGCGAAATCGCCGATCGCTTCCGGTTGATGACGCCTTTAATTGAGTTCTTAAATCGCCCGCTGCTTGCCGAGAGGCCGGCTAAGAAGCTCCGCAATTATTTTTCGTGAGCAGCCAGAGCCGTCCGCGCTTTTTTCGGCAGCTTCGCCCAGATCAAGTCATAGGATTCACGGATCATGTCCTTTAGCTCGGCGCGCGTCAGCAAATTGTCGCTCTCAATGGAAATCCATTTCGCGCGTGCCAGATAGGGAGCGGGCGCGATGCCGGGACGTTCCACACAATCGGCAAATTTTTCGGGTGCGCACTTGATGGTGACGATGTTTTTAGACGGTTCCAATGCGGCGATTGCAAAGACTTTGCCGCCGACCTTGAAAACCAGATGCTCGCCCCATTGGATTGTCTCGGTCGCATAGGGAAACGACAGGCAATACCGGCGCAGCCACTCGAGCACGGCTTTAGACGATCTCTTCCCGCGCCGCGTCCCAGCGCATGGTGCGTCCTTGGCGGTAACTATCGACCGCCATGCGGCAAGCAATGGAGACGCGAAAGCCGAGATCGAAGGGACAATTGATTTCTTTGCCCTCGCGGATCGCGTCCATAAAATTGCTCATGTGAGCCGATGGCGAAGAGGATGTTTCGCCGGTCAGGGCGACACCGGCCGGCAAGTTCACTTTTTCCGGTAAATAGCGGATGCGCGGCCCGCGCAATATGGTTCCATCCGTGCCGAGTACCTGTTCGGTGCTTCCCAGGCTGGCGTTGCCGAATCCCGAAATCCAACTGAACAGCATCTCCTCCGGCTGCGTCATGGCGACGTTCATCGTATCGGGCACTTCACGCCCGTCTTTCCAAAGATAGAGACCGCCGGTCATCGTCACCGCTTGCGGGATCTTCAGATCGAGTATTTTGTACCAGAACGCCAGTTGATGGCACATGTTCTCGTAGACGTTGCCGCCGGAATAATCCCAAAAGAATCGCCAGTTCAGATAGCGGTTCGCATCGAAAGGAATTTTGGGACTCTCACCAAGAAACTTATTCCAAACGATATTTTCGGCGTTCATGCCGGGCTGCGGCATGCGCGACCACTGCGGCTTTCCGTGTGGCGTATTGCGGTACATCGTGGCGTCAATTGCAGTAATCTTTCCGAGCTTCCCGCCAGTGAGAAAATTCTTTGCATCCGTGACATGGCCGGACGAGCAGGACTGGTGCCCGACCTGGACGATTTGTTTCGTCCGTACCGGTTCATAGGCAGCACGCATCCGCTTGGCGTGCTCTACAGTGAACGCCATGGTCTTCTCCTGGTAGACATGCTTGCCGGCTTCGATCGCATCCACGAAATGCTGGCAGTGGAGGTGTTGCGGAGTGGCAATCAGTACCGCATCCAAATCTTTGTCTTCGAGCATCAGGCGATGGTCGATAAAGGTCTGGACTGCAGGCGCGACAGATTTAGCCTTTTCGCGCTGCTCGGTGTAGATATCGCAGACGGCGCGAAACTCGGTGTTGGGGCAATTCAGCGCATCCCGAACGATGGCTTCACCGCGCGCGCCGTATCCGATGATGCCGAAGCGGATGCGTTCATTCGCTCCGAGCACTGTTTCCGGCAGGGCCGCTAAGCCGCCAATGCCGCCGGCGACTTGTCCAAGAAATCTGCGCCGCGAATTCATTTTCTAAAACACCTCTTCCACCAGGAACTGCTCATATTTTCCGCCCGGAGTCACATAGATATTCAAGGCCACCGTGTTGCGCTCAAAGTGCGCGCGATATGTCAAATGCGTCATGCCTCCGCGAGATTGCTCGCTTTGCAATGTAAGTGCGACTAGCTTCCCGAACGGCGCCAGCGATGTCCGGTAATCCTCAATAGCGGGGGAGACGAAGTATGCATTCGCGTGGCCTGTGAAGCGTTCGCGGTCGATACGCCCGTGTTGCAAATCTTCCAGAATGGCGCGTACCTCGGCATTTCTTTGCGTCTTCTTGCTTTGTGGCTCGAGTAACTCGGAGGCGATCTGGCGCGTCACCGTGCCTACCAATCCAACATTATCTTCGTTCGAGAGCACCGCGATTCCAAGCTGCTTTTGGGGAAAGACGCTGTTCATTGCGAGAAAACCGGAGACCTCTCCGCTGTGGGTCAACATTGGTGTTCCCGCCATTTCCCCCAATCGAAGTCCCAGAGCATAGTGGGTTGCAGCGCCGCTCTTTAATTTCACTTCACGAACGAATTCTTGATACGACTTTGCAGATAAGATGCGTTTGGCGAGAAACGCCGCATCCCAGCGAGCCAGATCCGAAGCTGTCATGCACAGCTCGCCAGCCGCGAAATACCAGCCGGGTCCCTCCCGGAGCGCCGGCCGCGCCGGGCCCAAAGCAAAACGCGTATAAGCGGTTGCATCCGCCGCGGTCTTGACGGTGCAGTCTCCGGCCGACGTCATACCGAGCGGCTCGAAAATGCGCTGTTTTAGATAAGGCAGAAGTTGCTGCACCGACGCCTTTTCGAAGATCTTTCCCGCCAGGACATAGTTCGTGTTGCTGTATTGCCAGCGTGTGCCCGGCTCGAAATTCAGAGGCTTTTTCGCCCAGACTTCCAAGAGCGCTTCAGGCGACGTCGCTTTCGCCCACTCAGGAATCATGTAATCCTGCGGTGCGTAATCTTCATATCCGGAAGTATGTGAGAGCAGTTGTTTTATGGTGATTTCACGCGCTCTTGTGAATTCCGGAAAATATTTCGACACAGGATCCGCGAGCGAAAGCTTGCCTTGTTCTTGCGCAAGCAGCAGCGCCGCTACGGTAAATTGTTTGCTGATTGACCCAATAGCATAGCGTGTGGTCGTTTCCGAATTTCCAAACGCGCGTGCGTAAACAATGTTTCCAGACTGGGTGACGGCGACAGAAACGCTCGGCGTCTCGAAGGCGGTCCGCGCGGCGGCGATCGTTTCGTCGAGGCGTTTACGGGCGGCATCCGAAAGCTCACCCCACGCCGATAGGGCGCAAAGAATGAGCAGCCATACAACGCGTCTTTTCACAGACGCCGTACCAGAACGATCGTGAAATCGTCCGCGAAACTGGTATTGCCGCGCCATTTGCGCATGTGATCCACCAACTGGTTGACAATCTCTTCGCAGGCGAGGTCCTTACGCGGCGCCAAAAAGTCTGCAAGACCGTCTTCACCGAATTCTTTTCCATCGCCGTTCGACGCTTCCGTCACACCATCGCTATAAAGAGCTAAAAGTTCGCCGGAAGCTAATACGGTCTTTCGCACTTCGTATTCGACCGGGGCAAACAGGCCCAAGACGAGTCCGTTGCCTTTGAGGCGCTCCACCACGCCCGAAGTTCGCAGCACTAGCGGATAATTATGTCCGGCGTTGCTATATTCGAGCGCGCCGCTCGGCGGATCGAGGAGCGCATAGAAGAAGGTGATGAATTTGCCGAGCGGACAGCGTTCGGTGAGACTGCGATTCAATGTTCTGACTGCGGTGCCCGGATCGGGCATGGTCTCGCGCAGCATCTGCACTCTGGCTTGCAGGCTCGACATCATCAGTGCCGCAGGCAAGCCTTTCCCCGAAACGTCGCCGACGGCAAGCGCCAGCCGGCCGTCCTCGTATGGGACGAAGTCGTAATAGTCTCCACCTACCGTGTGGCAGGGCAGGTTCAAACCGGAGAGATCGTAGCCTTCATAAACAGGCGCTTCCGGCGGCAGCAGCGTACGCTGAATTTCGCTCGCTTGCGCCAGCTCCAGCTCCATCATTTTTTCCGACTGCTCAATCTCGGCGAGGCGGGCGTGTTCGATCCGAATGGCGGCGACGTTGGCCATTACGGTCAGCAGGTCAAGGTCTTCCTGCGAAAACGGCCGGATGACGGCGCCGTTGTCCACGTAGATCAAACCAATGACACGATCGGCAGTCTGCAGCGGCGCCGCCATCATGCTGCGCACACGATGCATAACGATGCTCTTTTGCTGGCGCAGAGCGTCGTCTAATTGTGCATCGCTGATGACGAGCGAACATTTTTCGCGAATCACGCGATCGCGTACGGCGGTGCTGATGGAAAAGCCGTCCCCTTTGCTGGCGCGTACCACGAGATCGCCCTCTTCCAGCGTCAAAATCACGCCGCGACGAGCTTCCACCGCCGAAAGGGCCAGATCCAGAATGACGGTGAAGAGACCTTCCAGCGGATGATGTGTCACCAATTCGCGGCCCGCGCGAATCAGCGCGCTCACGACGCGCGAGGTATTCAGAGATTGTTCGCGCGCAGGGCGCAGGACTTTGTCGAGACTAGTGACGATGGTCGCTTCGCGCTGTATTTTTTCTTCTTCCTGCGGCACAAAAGAGATCACGGGCTTGTGCGTTTCGGTGGCCGCGTCGCGCACTTCGATCGTCAGGTGGCCGGCATAAATGCGGTCGCCGCCTCGCAACCGCTGGGGGTCCTTCAGATTGACCGAATTGAGTACGGTGCCGTTCCTGCTGTTACAGTCCTTCAGCCACCAGCTCCCATCGCGCCGCTCAAAAGCCAGGTGATAGCGGGAAAGCCACGGGTCTTGAGGATAGGCCAGATCGTTATCGGCAGAGCGCCCCAAGGAAAGGGGCGTTTTTTGCAACTCCACTTTTGTGGGCGCGCCCTCCGGCCCGGAAATGAGCAGTTCCATCTGGGGATTCCACTACCGTAACACTTGCCGATCTAGTCTCCCAGGTCTTCGAGCGGCTCGGGTTTTCCGACCGGTTTGTTCGCTGCTTTGCCGGTGATCAGCCGCGCGCCTCGATTGAAAGTGAAGTACAGGAAGCCCCATTCGATCGCCACGAGCAACCTGCTTTGAAACTCTACGATGTACAGCAGGTGTACAAAGAGCCACACGAACCAGGCGATAAGCCCGGAAAGATGCACGCCGAAAATATTGGCGACGGCCCTGGCACGGCCGATTACCGCCAGATCGCCCTTATTGAAATAGTGAAACGGCGCGAGTGGCCTGCTGTCGCCGCGCGCTCGTCTGGTAATGACTTTGGCCGCATGCGCGCCACCTTGCATGGCCACTTGCGCCACTCCAGGTAGTGGCTTGCCGTTTCTATCGATACACGTTGCCAAATCTCCCACAACAAATATTTCCGGATAATTTGGGATGGTCAGGTCCGAGGTCACCTTGATATGACCGGCCTTATCGGTCTCAGCCCCTGTCCGCTTGGCGAGTAGCCGCCCGAAATCGGTTACCGCGACACCGGCCGCCCAGATCACCGTATGTGAGGGAATATGAGTCGTGCCGGTAGATGTATTGAGTGTGACTCCATTTTCATCGACCGCGGTTACTACCGCTCCCAGCCGGACGCGCGCACCCAATTTAATCAAGGCGTGTTCCGCCCTTCGTGAGAGGTCTTCCGGATAGGTCGAAAGGACACGGTTGCCGCCGTCTACGACCAGAATTCTTGCGTCTTTCGGTTGGATCGAACGGAAATCGTTTTTCAGTGTATGATTTGCGATTTCGCCCAGTGCGCCGGCTAGTTCCACGCCGGTTGCACCCGCTCCCACGATCACGAAGGTAAGCCAGGCGCAGCGTTCGTCCGGATCCGTCGTCCGCTCGGCCGCTTCGAACGCGAGTAAGATCTTGTGCCGGATCATGGTCGCGTCTTCCACACTCTTTAATCCGGGCGCCCAGGTGTGCCATTCGTCGTGTCCGAAATAGGTACCCTGCGAGCCGGTAGCGACAATGAGCCAGTCGTACGGGATCACCGCGCCGTCTTTGAGCTTTACCGATTTGGCCGCGGGATCAATGTCGATGACCTCACCTAGCAATACATTGGTGTTCTTCTGTTTGTTCAGGACGCTTCGGATGGGCGCGGCAATTTCGCCGGGTGAGAGCGACCCTGTCGCTACTTGATACAGGAGCGGCTGAAACAAATGATAGTTGCGGCGATCGATCACCGTGACGTCTACCGGCGCATGCTTCAAAGCCTTCGCCGCGTACAGCCCGCCGAAACCACCGCCCAAAATGACAACTCGCTTGCGATCAGCCATACAATAAGGGTAATGGCTACGGTAGTCTCACCGCCGCTGACGCTCGAGGAATTCGCCCGGCTTCCCAAAGATGGCGCTTGTCACGAGCTGAATGCTGGAGAACTGCTGACATTGCCTCCGCCTAAATCACTGCACAGCCGCATCGCCGCCGCAATTCTTTTCAGAATTCAGGCTCATCTCCATCCCCTCGGAACGAGCGATGCATTGCCTGAGGCCGGCTATATTCTCTCGCGCAACCCACTGACGATTCGCCAACCGGACGTTTCTGTCCTCAGCCGCGAGCGCATTCGCGCTACGGATCCGGACAGCTATTTTGAAGGCGCACCGGAGCTTGCGATCGAAGTCGTTTCGCCCTCCGACTCCGCCGAGGATTTGGAAATCAAAACGAAACAATATCTCCAAAATGGCTCGCGGCAGGTGTGGATTCTCTATCCAAAAACACAGACTGTTCATGTTTTCTCGGGCGGTACCGCGGCAATCATTCTCGACCGGGATCAAATGCTAGATGGCGGCGATCTGCTGCCGGGGTTTCATGTATCTGTTGCTTCGCTCTTCGCTATCTGATGCAGATTTCGCTGCTAGACTGAAAGTTCATGCCTGCTCGCTCACGCCGTAACTCGGCGGTCGTCCGAATCGGAAATGTACACGTTGGCGGTTCGCACCCCATCGTCGTGCAGTCCATGACAAACACAGACACGGCTGATTCGGCTACTACTGTGAACCAGGTGATGGCGCTGGCGCGCGCCGGTTCGGAACTGGTCCGCGTCACGGTCAACACGGACGAAGCAGCGCAGGCGGTGCCGACGATCGTCTCGACGCTACGCGATTTCGGTGTGGATGTGCCGATTATCGGCGACTTCCACTACAACGGCCATCTCCTGCTCAAGAAATATCCGGCCTGCGCTCGCGCGCTGGCGAAATATCGCATCAATCCGGGCAACGTCAATATCGGCCGCAAACAAGACGATAACTTCCGCATCATGATCGAGGCCGCGATCGAATACGACCGGCCTGTACGCATTGGCGTGAACTGGGGTTCGCTCGATTCGGCGCTGCTCACACAGATGATGGACGACAATTCGAAATCACCCGATCCGCTCGATGCCATGGAAGTGACGCGGCGGGCCATTGTCGAGAGCGCACTACGCAGCGCGGAAAACGCGGAGCGGTACGGTCTCGCTCACGACAAAATCATCCTGAGCGCCAAGGTGAGCAACGTGCAGGATCTCGTCGATGTGTATGAGATGCTCGCGAGCCGCTGCGACTATCCGCTGCATCTCGGACTCACGGAAGCGGGACTCGGCTCGAAGGGCATCGTTGCAACCACGGCCGCGCTTTCGGTGCTTCTTCAGCAAGGCATTGGCGATACGATTCGCGCGTCTCTTACGCCTTTGCCGAACGGCGATCGGACCGAAGAAGTTGTAGTCAGCCAGCAGATTCTGCAGGCGCTCAATCTGCGCAGCTTCACTCCCCAAGTCGCCGCCTGTCCGGGCTGCGGCCGTACTACGAGCACGTTCTTTCAGGACATGGCCGACCAGATCCAAACCTATCTCCGGGAGCAGATGCCGGTGTGGCGCGAAAAGTATACCGGCGTCGAAGAGATGAAAGTCGCCGTGATGGGCTGTGTGGTGAATGGTCCAGGTGAATCGAAGCACGCGGATATCGGCATTTCACTGCCGGGCACGTTCGAAAAACCGGTGGCTCCGGTTTATATTGACGGGAAACTCTCGACTACGCTGCGGGGCGATGGGATTGTGGCCGAATTTCGCGACATTCTCGATAACTATGTGGCCCGCCGCTATGCGAAAGCGATTGCCGATTCGGAGCCGCTCGCCTTACTTGAGCGCTAGGCGCTGAATTTCTTCCAGCTCTTTGCCGGCGTCGGCCCATTTTCCCTGCGAGGTCAAATCCTTATAGCGCTTGAAGTGGTCGCGAATCTGCCGCAGTGTTTCGGTATCGGGTGTGACAGAGGGCTGCTGCGGCGCGGCAGTCTGTTGCGGTTGTCCTTGTGCGGGCGTTGCGGGAATAATGCCGCTCAGCGCAGCCGTGAGTTGTGCCAGCGCCTGTTCATAGGTATCAGCGTAGGCCAATTTGTTTCCCATCGCGAGCGCCACTTTTCGCAATTGAGGCATACTCGCTTGCGCCGACTGTATGTAAATGGGCTCGACATAGAGAAAACTGTTATCGAGCGGCAGGACAAGCGTCTGCCCGCGGATGACTTGCGAGCCCTGCTGGTTCCATAAAGACAGGTCTTTGGAAATATTTTGGTCCTGATTGATCCGCGCATCGATCTGAATCGGGCCGTAAATAATGTTTTGTTTCGAAAGCTGTTCAAATTCGATTTCACCCAGATGGGCGCCATCGCAGCGCGCATACATGACGGCGATCAAATTGTTCTTGTTGGCCGGCGTGAAGGTGGTCATTAGCAGAAACTCGGAAGTGTTGCTGCCGGGCAGAGTGGCGACTACGTAGGTAGGCAACACCGAGCTGGTGCCCTGGTTCTGCTGGCTGGTCTTTGCCAGATCCCACAAATCGGCCCGATTGTAGAAGGCTTCTGGTTCACGCATGTGAAATGTGCGATACATCTCTGCCTGCACGCTAAACAATGTTTCCGGGTAGCGCACGTGCGCCCGCAGGTCGGGCGGCATGGATGATGCCGGCTTGAACAGGGTGGGAAACAATCTGGCATATGCCTTGATGAGCACATCTTCATCGTCGAAGATATAGAAGTTGGTCTCGCCGGTGTAGGCATCGATGGTCGCTTTCACCGAATTGCGCAAATAGTTGACCGCCTGATTTCCCAAATCGATCTCGCGCGAATACGGATGCGCATCGGAGGACATATAGCCGTCGGCGATCCATACCAAACGGCCGGAGTCTGTCAGCACCAGGTACGGATCGGAATCCCAACTTAGAAAACCTGCGATCTTTCGCAGCCGGTCGCGAACCGAGCGATGAATCATCATCCGGCTCGTCGACGTAAGATATTCGGTCAGGATAATATTGGCGTCGCCATAATGCAGCGCCGCGGCCAACCGCATGAACAGCGAGGAAACCGGGAAGCCGCCCGTTCCGCCGTAAGTGGTCTTGATCGTTTCCGACCCGGATGGATAGTTGAATTCCTGCTGAGCGGTATCGACAAAAACGGGCTCGTGCGCGACTTCGCTGTAATAAATCTCCGGCCGTGTAAAGCGCAGGCTCTTCGCCGTAACCACTGGGGGAGCGTCCTTGATGAATAGCAGCGGAAGACCATCCTGCGTAATACGGTTGGCTTCCGCCATCACCACTCCATAGCCATGCGTGTAGATCAGGTGAGGATTGATCCAGCGGTTGCCGGCTTCGCCGAGCTGCCGTATGTCCAGCTCGCGGGGCGAAATCATGACCTGCCGTATCTGGCCGTCGATCGTGTAACGGTCCACGTCGGTATCCATGTACACGTAGGGCCGAAGCGGTTGA
>JAICIH010000018.1 GCA_025924475.1 Bryobacteraceae bacterium | reverse complement strand
TGCTCGGCCGGCGCGGTCTCGAGGCGCGGCTCGATCACGGGCAGCCGCACGGTCAAAGCCAAACCGGAGCGATAGACCGGATGCGGGAAACCATCAGGAGCGACATCCACGGCGGTCCCGACCGGCTCTGTAGTAGCGGCAAGAACGCAGCCTTCTTCCACCATGTGCACCGACTTCTTGAGCGTTCCGGACTGGACGGCGCTTTCGGTACGGCCGGAGCGTACAGTGAGCCGGTAATCGCCCGATGACCAATCGATGGGGTCATTGGGGGCCGGAGAATACAGAGAAAGCAGCCAATAGAGCGATGGTGCACCGCCGTTTGCCGGATTGTCACGTTCGAGCCGGCCGGTTTTGGGAAGTAGCAAGCCAGGCCAGGAACCGCTCTGAAATTCCGGCGAATGCGCCTTGCCCCAGCCTCTGCTGCGGCCACCGCCAAAGCCGGAATCGGCCAACAGGCGAAAGGCGGCCTGCAGTCGGCCGCTCCATTTCGATTCCACCTCCGCATCGCGAAAGCGCGCCACAGCCCAAAGCCCGGCGCCGGGTTCGAATTCCACGCAGGTCGCCGAGTACGCCTCACCGCTACGGCGGGAAAGACGGTCCACCGGAGCGCCTATGCGAGCCGAAGCGCGAAATGGGCTGGTGCTCGGCCGGTCGCGCCGCAACAGGCAGCCGCTTTCCGGATCGGGCAGCCATTGATCGGCGAGTATCGGTTGTCCGGTGAGAAGGGAATCGATCAGGCTCAGCGGTACGAAACGCGCCGCACGCCAGCGAATCTTGGCGAGAAAGGTCGGGTTCGGCGTAGTCAGTAACGAGGCCGGCGGAGGCCATAAGGAAGAAGGCGGCGCCGCCAACAAAGAGTCGCTCAAAAATGGGAACAGCGAACTGAGTGCAATTCCTGGATCGTGCGTGTTTTCGTCCAACCATTCCGGCAGGTAGCCAAGCTGACCCATGGCAAGCGTCAATGCAGAGTACAGACGATCGCTGCGATAGAGAGCATCGACACGGTCGTGGCCGCCATCGTCAGGACCATATCGCCAGGGTCCTTGGGGACGAAGGCGGATCAGTAGCGCGGGCTGCGGCATTTCACGCGAGCTTCGCCGCGAAGTCTTCGGCAGAGGCGAGTTGCTGCAGCGCAGCGAGATCGGCGCCCGATAGCAGACTGCTTTCGGCGCCGCCTTTGGCGTAATATTCTTTGCCGCGCCAGGCGAGACTCAGCCCGCTGAATGCCACGCGGCCGTTGCCGCGGCTGCCGCCACCGCCCAATGCATCGTCTTCGAGCAGGCGCAAGCCCTCGATCAGCCGCGCGAGAAGCGGCTTATCCTCTTCGCAAAGCACATCCAGGACCATGCGGAAGCGGAATCGTGCGCCCGACGGCACGCGTTCGAGCGTACGTGGATTCGCCTGTGAGGTGATGCGATCGACGGCGTTTTCGCTCTTTACTTCGGTCAACTCGTCGTCCAGGTTCTCGCGCATTTGCGGCGTGATGCTGTCGACAACCAATGGCGCGTCGTATATGGTGAGGCGCGCGGGAGTCGCGCGAGGCGACTCAACGGCTTCCCCGCTGACGCGCTCTACGCGGCCGGGATTACGGCCGAACAGGATGCAGATTTCGTCGTCCGGCCGATCGCTTTGATGGATGCGCACTTCCTGGCCTTTGCGTTTGGAGAGATAGATCAATTCGCTAGGAACGGCGAGTCCGAGGGTCTGCTCCAGCAGCGAGCGCAGGCGTCCGCGTAGCGAGCTGCCGGGAATGTAGGGAATGCCGAAGGCGTCCTTCACCACGGGATTATCGGCGCCGCCAATTTCAAGCGAGCCTTTACCCGCGCCGATATGCAGGCCGGTCTGGCATTGAATTTCGCCTTCTAAAATCAGCTTTCCCAGAAAAGTCAGTGCGGTGTCCGCAGTATGAGAACTCATGAATGAAATATCCTCGAGGCTACTCGTTATAGGCGATGATCGCTTCAAACAAATCGCGGAAGCGCTCGTAGCCGCGTGTATCGTTTTTGCGGGTGACCTGGAGCAGCAGGCGCTCGAGCGCGTCCAGGCTGCGCAAAGAGTGACGAGCGATGGTGTAGGCGAGACGCGCACGCACCATCACAAATTCGTGCTGCCGTTCGCTCTCCGGGGCGCGGGTCGCCCGACGAACGGCGTTGTAGAGACGGCGTAATTGGCTCTTGGTTCCCGAATCCATATCACGCATGCGGCTTACCACTACGTGCGCTTGATTGTCGAGATAGAGAGGATCCGAGATCAATTTTTCGATGTCCATCTCGGGGCCGCCGTCGCCGCGGCGGTCGCCCGGTCCACGCGCGCCGGGTCCGCCGCCCGGCCCGCGTCCACGTTCGGGACCGCGATCACCGCCACGATTGGGGCCGCCACCACGGTTTTCACGAGGCGGCCGATTGTCACCCCGGCGCTCTTCAGCTTTTTTCTCTTCGGTTTCAGGCATTTGCTTCAGATCCTCTTATTCGCGGCTTGCCGCCAGGCGCGCCCATTCCAATCCGACGCGCCCCGATGGACGCAGCTTCAATCCGGCCGTTCGCTTGCCGATCAGGTTGACAATTACCGCGTTACGGACATTGTTTACTTCTTTGCCGCGCTCCTGCGGGATTACCGTGGAAAGCCGCATATAGGTACGCCACGGTTTATCGATGCGCAAGGTCTTTCCGCGGCGCAGGACGCGGCCCGGTGACGTTTCGCGGTAGACCGCGGCCAAATCGTGTATGTAGTTCGGCGAATAGCCGAAGTCGCGCACCAGGCGGACCAGCGCGACTTTCAATTCTTCGGCATCATTGAGCCGCTTCCATTCGAGCGCGCGTCCGAAAAGCTGAAACGCGCCCAGTTCGCTTGCCTTGGCGTTGCGCAATTGCACGCCGGCTTCCTGAAACACTTCCGTGGGCGATGTTGCGGGGTCGGGCGCAATAGCCAAGGCCATACTGATGGTACGTCCCGCCAGGCCCGGAAAAGATGCTACATTTTGCTCGATAAACCGTTCGAAAAGCCGCTCCAGCTCACGAGCCAGCAGCACCAATGCGTCCCAGGCGCCAATCACGGCAAAATCGTCGCCACCGCGGTAGAGAATACTTACCTTGCGCCAGAAATCCGGCAAGGTGCAGAGCACGGCCAACTCGCCCGCAAAAAATTCCTTGAACAGAACAGAAAGATGGATATGTTCTTCGATCGAGTTGACTTGCCGCAATTGTGGATCGAAGTGATCCACGTCGCCGCGCAAGATACCCCATTTGGGGGCGCCCTCTGCCCGGCTCCCCAGTTCGGCCAGCGATGCCGGATTGTTTTCCGCTTCGCTCATCGCGAAGCGCCGCGGGAATAGGATCGTATCGTCATCCAGCGCCGATTGCTCGCTTAACGGCCAGGAGTCGTCGCCGCCATCCCAGACCAACTCGCCAGGGCGCTCCCGGGTCCAGCCCACTTTGCTAGCAACTGGAAGATTTCGTGCAAACGATTCAAAGTAGTCACCGCGACTGGCGGAGGGTACGGGTGTGAACGGCTGGAAAAGCTCGGACAAGTTGCCGTTCTGCCCGAGCGGAGCGCAATTCTTGGAGTCCAACGCGTCATCAAGGCGCTTGCGCACCAGCGGCCATGCACCCAGATTTTCGGTACTTGCCCAGACCAGACGCAGAGCGCCGCCGGAAAGCCGGTTAATGGCGTCCGCTTCACGCGCCAGAAACTCGTTCGCGCGCGGAATATCTTCTTCCGCCAGTACTAATAGAAACTGCTCGGCACTACTCGATCCGAGCAGCATGCGGGAAAGCTTCAGTTCCGCAAGCAGCGCTCTGGGCAACACTTCGCAAAGCAGCGTGAGCCAGGCGCAACGTCCTACCAAGTCGGCTGCGGCATCCTGGCATTCCGGAGATTGAGTCGCCAGAAATGGTTCGGCTCCCACAATCTGAGCTTGCAAAAAGACTTGCAGCGACATGACAAAAAAGGTCGTAGCGGCCCAAAATGCGGGCTCGGCGCGTTCTCGAAAGAGAACTTCCTCAGGCTAACATAGCGGGGCTTCGGTTAATCGAGTTCGGCCAGAGCGACACGCAGATCCGGGTTGGTCGTATCTAGTATCCCGTCCTTGACTTCGCGAACGCCTTCACGGGTATAGATGAAGGCCCGACGCGTGTGTGGATTTATCAGCCAAACATAACGGACGCCAAACTCCAGGTAATCATCGATCCGTTCTTGCATCTCTACTATGCGGTCGCTATGCGAAAGGATTTCGATACACAGGAATGGCGGTTCCGTGACAATTCGTCCGGACGGCGGCGAGGTCAGCACCGCGATATCCGGAATTCGGAATCGCCGGGGTTTTACTTGGACCCGCTGCTCGGTAACGGCCAGAATTCCCCATTGCTTCTCGCGGCTCAACAGAAAACCACTCAGTAGTATTTGCAGCCGGCTGTGATCCCATTCGCCCACATTTCGCTCCAGTAGTTCGCCGTCCAGATAATCGCAGTCGGGACGATAACTCGTTTCCAGATATTCACTGAGCGGCACAAATGTTGCGGTGGTCGCCACGGAGTCCCTTTCCCTCAATTCTATTCTGAACATATGACTGTTTTCATCACCGGCGCAACGGCCGGCTTTGGATTGGCCACTGCGAAGCGATTCCATCAGGATGGCGCGAAAGTCATTGGCACCGGACGGCGGGCGGAGCGCCTGGAAAAGCTAGCCAAAGAACTGGGCGCAAATTTTCTGCCATTGCCTTTCGACGTGGGCAATCGCAAACAGGTCGAACAAGCCATCGCGAAGATCCCGGCTGATTTCGCGGCAGTGGATGTGCTGGTGAACAATGCGGGAGGCGCCATCGGGCTCGATCCGGCACAGCAGGCCGATCTGGACGATTGGGACGCCATGATCGACAGCAACATCAAGGGCTTGGTATATTGCACACGCCTGCTGCTGCCCGGCATGATCGAGCGCGGCCGCGGGCACGTTGTGAATCTCGGCTCGGTCGCAGGCGAATTTCCTTATCCCGGCGGAAATGTGTATGGCGGAGCGAAGGCGTTTGTCCACCAGTTCAGCAATAATTTGCGTGCCGATTTGCTCGGGACACCTGTGCGGGTCACGAATGTCGAGCCGGGCATGGTGGGAGGAAGCGAGTTTTCAGAGGTTCGCTTCAAGGGTGATAAGAAAAGAGCTGCCACCGTCTATGAGGGCGCCGATCCGCTGACATCGGAAGATATCGCCGACGTGATCCATTGGATCGTGACACGACCCGCGCGGGTCAATATCAATCACATTCAACTGATGCCGGTTTGCCAGGCGTATGGCCCGCTTGCAGTGAAGAGAAAAGCTTAGAAGCCGCGCTGCGGCCGATAACCGGGCCGGGCCCGAACTTTGTATTTCTTCATTCCTTCGGCAGTCAGCTCGACGCGGATTTTACGAAAGCCTTCGTTGGGATTGGGCTGAGGGTAATAAGTAACGGTATAGCTGTTGCCCAGGTCTTCGCGAATGGATTCGAAGGCCTCTACCTGCTTTTGCCAGGTCTTGGCGAAATAGCTCTTACCGCCGGTATTGGTGGAAATGCGTTTGAAGATGTTGCTCGAGATAGGATCTTTCGTGACTTCGCTCGTCGAAATGACGTAGATGGGAATGCCTTCGTCTTCGGCGACCGCACGCACGTCATCGGGGGCGACCATGCTCGCGTTGTCGGGACCGTTCGAAAAGACAATCACGACTTTGCGCCCTGGCACCTTCGCCGCATCGCGAAGCGTGAGCAGCAGGCAGTTGTAGAGCGCGGAATCATCGCCGGCGACCGCTTTACGCAACCCGCTGATAGCCATGGCGCGGTCGCGATTCAGCGGTACGCCACGGTTCAAATTGCGGCTATAGGTATAGACGGCGATCGAATCGGCGCGATCCAAACCGCGAATAAAGTCTGCTATCGCGTCCGACGCGTAGACAAAACCGCGATACATATAGTTGCTGGTATCGAAGAGCACAAAGACATTGGTTCCGGTTGTCTCTGTGCGCAAATTTACCGCGTCCGGATTCGGAACCGCTCCCGGTCCGGGATTTACCGAGGCCGGATCGGCCGAATGCAGCGGCCGGGTTTCGCCGTTATCGAGCACTTGTTGCAGCGGCCGCGCGCCTTCGGCAAAAGTCGAGAGCTTTTGCGGAATGTCGTCTTCAAACACTTTAAAATCGGTCGGCTTCAGGCCATTGACGTACTTGTTCTTCTGGTCGGTCACGGTAAAGCCGAGCACGACCATGTCGACTTTGACATGAAAGATCGCCGCGTCGGGCTCTTGCGCGTGCAGCCAAAAACCCGCCATGATGGCGGCGAGTGTAGTTATCGAGAGGATGCGCAGAGTTTTCTTCACAAGCTCTTTCCTAATTTCCGAAGGTATTCATCGCCACGCGCTGGCCACCCTGCCGCCGGACATTGGTTGCGAGCGTTTGCAAAGACCGCAGCAGCGCGGGCCAATCTTCCAAATGAGTAGCGAAAATATTCTCAATCGCTTGCCGGTTCCATTGCGGCACATAGGAATCCAGTTCCGAAGCCGGCACGCCTACTTCGTCGGCTAATGCGGCGTAGTACAGGTTGTTCGATTCCCAACTCTCGGCCAGAATGCGGCTGGAATAACCCATCAGCGCCGGAAACGTGCGGAGGTAAAGCAATCCGGGCCGGTAGGAATGGGTGAGGGTCGGTTTCGGCGTACCGAAGGCGCGCGCGATCGCCGCTGGAGTCAGATCCGCACTGTGGCGCGCTTCGAGTTCCGAGATTTCGACGGAACTCATGTCGGGCACGACATCGCGAAGCGCCGGATCCGCGGCAAGCGAGTACAGCACCGCGGTAGGAACCTGTAGCGCAATATTTTCGAAGATGCCCGAGCGCAGATTATTGTCGATCCACTCCACGCGCTGGGGAGGGAGATAGCGCAGGAGAGAATTCATGACCCGGGGCGCAAGCGCCGGATCGAGAGCGGCGCCGGCGAGCAGCGCCCGCCCGCGCGCTACGTGCAGCGACACCCAGCGGAGCTGCTCAGGCGTAATTCCCCGCCAGCGGTTCACGGTGACTCCTACAATGATCTGCGGTACCAGATCAGCCCAGATCAAAGCCTGTTCTCGAGTGGGCGTCAAAAAATTCTGTTCGGCTTCGGCAATGGCATAGGGCAGTGCGATGAGAGAGCCGGTAATTCTGCCGCCCGCGCTTTCAGGCCATCCGGAGCCGGCCACCTCGGTACCGCGCCAGGTCATGGGCGTGCCTTCCGGCCCAATGAAATCGTGATTTCGGACGAATAATGGATTCGTCAACAACAACTGCGCACCGGGGGGAGCGTAATAGCTGTACAGAATGCCGACCAGCGAATCCCGCAGCATTGGCGCCAATATCGCGCGCGGATCCTTCTTTTCGGCGCCTTTGAGCAGCGCGTCCACATTCAATTTGCGCTGCTGGTCAATGTGGCGCTCGCTCCAGTAGCCGACCGAAAGAGAATTCTTTTCTTCGGAGGAAAGGGAACCTCGCAGAGATTCGGTTTCAGACAACCGCCGCAACTGATCGCTGATGCCTTTTAGAGCCTTTGGATCGGTGTTCCCTTTTTCAATCTTATCGGCTGCGAGGAACAGGCCATCCAGCGTAACCAGCCGCTGTGCATCGAAAATGCGCAAGAAGTACTCGGCCGGCGTCATGTGAGTAGACTCGTGCCGCTCACCCACCAGCAATGTCACCAGCCGATCTTGCCGCGAGCCCGAGGTTTGGGGCTGCGCGACGGCCAACAGCGTCTCGACGCCGGCGCGGCCGGCATTAAACAGATCGGCTTCCTGCTTTAACTGACTGAATGGCTGAATCAGCTTAAGAAATGTGGCGTCCCGCGCTTCCACGGGAATGGAATCCTGGCGGCAAAGAATCCGCCATAGCTCCACGAGCGCTTGCAGCGTGCCCGCGACGTCGGCGCGCAACAGCGTATCCCGGTTCTTCATCGTTTCCGCACACAAATCGAGATATTGGTTGATAGCGCCCTCGCTTAGACTCGGTGAGTCGGCAAAGAGCACGTACTGTGCTCCGAAGGAGCGATGCATTTGTATCAAGCGGGCCGCCAGCTCGCTCGACATCGGCTTTCCACGATCCCGATCGATATCGTTCAACGCAATGAAAATCTTGAGCGGCTCGTTCTCAACCGATTTCCGGCTGAGCGCAAAGAGCGCTTCGATCAGATCGTCGTTGGTTCGCCATCCGGAAGCGGCCCGCGTCAATTTGCCGTCGTACTTGCCGTGTGGATGTTTAATGAACAGCGTGCGCCAGACATCCAGACTGCCGGGGACATGTGGCGAACCGTTCGGATCGATGCGCAGCGAATGGGTCAGCAGCATCAATTCGGTGCTCGAGCGGAATACCGGACGCGCCGGGCCGGGGCTAGTGATCTTGCCACGCAGCGCGTCATAGAAACGCTTGATGTGGTTGGGCTCGGTCAGATAAGCGAGCGTGGGGCCATCGATACGCGATAGAGCGTCGAAATAACTCGCGAGCCAACCGTCGTCCATCGCCATCAATTTCTCGAAAAACGCGCCGGGATTGCTGGGCGAAACGCCAGTTAGCGAGGCCCACGATCTGGCCGAGCCGGGCACAACGGCCGCTCCGTTGCGGATCTCGAACATGCCACCGAAGAAATCGAGCACGTGCGCATACACTTTCAGCTTGGCCGCGGGAGCTTGTTTGCGGAGCGCTTCCGCAGTCGCGTGATCCACGTGTGAAAGACCCAGATACAGACGGCAAAGAGAGGGGTCGGACAAAAACGCGTCCAGAAAATCGTTCTGATTTCCACGGCCGAGCGCCGTGAGCCAATATGCGCCATCGTAGAGAACGGGAACCTGCGTGGGAGCATACGGCAGCTCGAAGCGATGATTCGCGCGTAAATCCTGCTCGAGCTGAGTCAAAGGGAAAGCCGAATCGACGGTCAGGAACGCGCGCGTGGGGTTGACGGTTTCGAGCACGATGTCGCCACCGCAGGTTCCGCGCATCCGATAACCCAGGATCTTGATCAGGGCGCCGGTTTCTGCGCTATCGCAAGTGGGAATCACAATCTTGTGATCCTTATTCGCCAAAGCCTGCAGTTCACGGGCCTGCCCGATGTAACGAATCAGCAGACGCAGATATTCGGTTTGCTGCAGAGCTTCATTACCGATAGCTTCATAGCCGTTGGTTACGATGTTACGTGCGAGCGCCGGCAAAAGATCCACCGGCGCAAGATCGGGTGAAAGCGCCGCCATGCGTGCAAAGGATGAGAGCGGCCCCGGAATCGTGACCGTGGAATACGAGCGGCCTCCTGAGCCTTTGACGGGCGCATCGAGATCGGTTCCTCCCGCGGCCCGGTATTGACCCAAATCGGCGCTCAGATCGGCATTCCTGCCCTGCATAAAATCGAGGAGCGCCACTTCACGGAGAGCCAGTTTCTTTTTCGCCGGATCGTTCTCGCCGGCAGCCCATTTTTGCGTCGCGTCGCGGCAGGCGCGATCTTTGTGGCGGCACAAAAACTCTGCCAGCATTTGTGCAGCGCGACTGTCGTTGGAGTTGGCCGCTTCTCGAGTCAGAAGCGATCGCGCTTCGGTCAGATCCCCCGTCGATTCCAATTGCGTGACCCGATTTTCAAGGTCTGTATCGGCTGCCGCTAGCAGCCCTCCGAACACCGCCAGGAACAGTAAAGTCCGAACTACGGGAAGAAGTTCCCTGCAATTGAAAATCACGATCCGTCCCCCAAACTGGTTCTTTACTCTATCATTTATGGATCGACGCGCGGTAATCAACACGTACTACTCCGGTAATGCGCTGGTTGAATGCGCGCGTGGTCGGATATGATCGCCCTGTGAACTTATCTAAAGCAACCGCACTGATTCCGATCGCACTGCTTTCGCTTTTCAGCTCTCCTCTGACCGCCCAGCAACCGGAGACCTATAAAATCGCCGTTGTAGGACTAGTACATTCTCACGTCTGGGGGCATCTGAAAACGATGGTCGAGGGCAATCCGGCACGGCTGGTGGGAGTGGCCGAGCCGAATTCGGAACTGGTAGCAGAAGCTAAAAAAGCCGGGGTCACGGACAACCTGATTTACTCCGACTACTCAAAAATGCTCGACGAGACAAAGCCCGATATTGTCTGGGCATTCGTCGAGAACAACCGCCATCTCGAGATTGCCAAAGCCTGCGCGCCGCGGCACATCAATCTGATTTTCGAAAAGCCGCTCGCCAGCAATTTTGAGGAAGCGAAGCAGATTGCCGCCTTGGCCGCGAAGTACAACATTCGGATCATGACCAACTATCAAATGGCCTGGTGGCCAGCCAACTATGTCGCCAAGGCCGCGGTGGACCATGGCGATATCGGGACCGTGTATCGCTTGCATGGCATCGTGGGTCATGGCGGACCCGGATCTACCGGACCGCGCCAAAAATATTTCTTCAACTGGTTGACCGATCCGGTAAAGAACGGGGCAGGCGCGCTGATGGATTTCGGCTGCTATAACGCGCTTTGGAGTCTCTGGTATCTCGGAATGCCTTCTACCGTCTACGCGACGGTGGAACATTTGCGGCCGGAACGGTTTCCGAAGGTGGAAGACAATGCGACGCTGGTGCTGGGCTATCCGCACGCGGTGGGTATCTTCGAAGGTAGTTGGGATCTGCCTCGCAGTTATCAGGACCTGGAGGTTTTCGGCAGGCCGGATGGCACTCCACCCGGCAGCATCACGATGACGCGGCGCAGCGTGGAATTACACCACGGGGCGAAGGATACGAAAACTTTACCGATCGAACCGCTGCCAGCGGACGAAGCTGAGCCCGTCGCTTATATGGTTTCGCGCATCAAAGCGAACAAGCCGATAGAAGGCCTGACGGCCATCGACATCAACGTAAAAGTGATTCACATCATCGATTGGGCCAAGGAATCGGTCAAGACCGGACGAGCTGTGAAGGTGGCCAAATAGCTCGCCTCGAAAACTTCGCAAACCTTCCAGCGATCCGTTTGCAGCATCTCGCGCGTACGCTTCCGCGTAGTCCGAGCGGCTGTCTGCCCCTTTCGATGAAGTGCGGTTGACCAAAAACTGTGACGGGCGTACTCGCATTCGACCCAGGTACTGACCAAGGTTCAAAAAGGATCTAGCTTAGATAGAGCCTGTTAAATGACCATACACCTGGTAAATCCCAGTGACATCTCCTTCGGCACTGCCGTGATCACACCGCGCTGGCTGTATGTCTTGGCCGCAGCTACACCGCCCGCGTTTGGCGATCCGAAAATCACCGACGAGACCTTGGAGCAGATCGACGCCTCCAGTATTTCCCCTGGAGACATCGTGGGAATTGGAATCCACACCAGCAATGCGTTACGAGGATACAAAGTGGGAAAAATTGCCCGGGAGAAGGGTGCATGGGTAATCTTCGGCGGCATCCACGCGACGTTATACCCCGAAGAGTCTTTTGAGTTGGGTGGCGCGCATTCCGTGGTGAAGGGCGATGGAGACATTGCTTGGGGAAAAGCGCTTATGGATTGCCGCGCGAAGAAGCTGGCGCGAGTATACGAGGGAGGACGTATTGAAGGGAGCCAATTCCTGCCAGGCAGGTGGGATCTGGCGCCCGCCGGCCGATATATGTGGGCTTCTGTCCAGACCGTTCGTGGCTGCCCGAAACACTGCTCATTTTGTTCCGTCTGGCGCACGGACGGCCAGCGTCCGAGACCACGCTCAGCGGATGGCATCGTTCGGGAGATCGTTACATTGCGGCGAAAAGGGTTTCGATTTATCGCCCTCGCCGACGATAATTTCTATCCCGTGACCCTAACGGATATTGCTCTGGCGGAGCGTCAGAACAATCATGCGAAAGCGTCTGAGTTGCGCGCCATTCGCGCCGAGAGATTCGTACTGATGGAACAACTCGCCAAACTCCCAGATGACATGGTGTTCTTCACGCAGATTACGATGGAAGCGGCGGAAGACACGGAGTTCTTAGCGGCCATGAAGAAAGCGCGAATCAAAGGCGCTCTGGTAGGTGTAGAAGCGGTCACCCCAGAAGGTTTGAAGGCGGTATTCAAAGATTTTAATTGTTCTGGGGACCGGCTTGTCGATCAACTGCAGAAATTTCGCCGGCATGGTGTTCATGTCCTGGGATCGTTTATCTTTGGTCTCCCGACCGACAACCGGGATACGTTCGACGCAACGGCCGCGTTGGCGCAAAGAGCAGGCATTACTTTTGCCCAGTTCGTAATGCTTACTCCGTTCCCCGGCACAGTGGATTTTGAGCGATGGGAAAAAGGCGAAAGTGGAAAGGCGGCCATGGTCGACGGCATCCCTATCACTCGGTACTGGCTAATTCAGCCGCAGTCGAGGCCGAAAATGTTCATGCCTCATCCATCGATGGGTCCGGATGAAATACGCAACAGAACGCAAAAGGTCTGGGATCGCTTCTACAGCCTGGCATCGATTTGGAAGCGGTCTGGCTGTGTTACGTCATTTCGTAGTCGTCTAGCGTTTGTTTTCATCTCTAAGCTCTACCGCCAGATGTATGCGAACACCGGTATTGCGAGTGACAGTGCGCGGCGACAACGGGCGAATTTCGTCGCCCGGCAGATCGCCAAACCTTGCGTCCGCTTATTCCGGGCAAAGCCGATGCCCGAGTTGCGCGCTCCCGATATTTGCAGCGCCCCGATTGGCCAATTTCAGATTTTGTGATTCCCACACTTTCTGACTTATAGAGAAATCATTTAACCTTGCCCGGAAGCTCTTGAATTCGAACAAGGCGATTTAGGCCAGGGGAAAAGAGTATATAATCGTGCCCATCTGTTTTTACAGGAGGACATTCCAATGCGAAAGTGCGCTTATGCAATTTGGCTGGCGGCAGCGCTGCTGGCCTCGGTAGTACTGGCCGCCCAGGGAGAACAGAACAGCCCGTTTACTGGGACATGGAAACTGAACGTTGCGAAATCAAAGATCAGTCCAGGACCGGCGCCTAAAAGCGAGACCGTGACGATTGCACCGGACAGAAAGGTCAGCGTCGAAACGGTGGATGCAGACGGTAAGACCATCAACTGGTCGTATAACCCGGCTGAGAATACGGCTGTTCCGATTGATGGAATGGAGAATTCCACGGTTGTGGAGAAGTTGTCCGGTAATACAGTCGATCACACCTGGAAGATGGGCAACGGAACCGAAACCGGACACGGCGTGGTTTCAAAGAATGGAAAGACAATGAAGTACACCCTTACCGGCACAAACTCGCAGGGCCAAAAGGTGCACGGCGTTTATATTTTTGAGAAGCAATAGGTAGTTGTAGCGCAAGTTCGTCACACTCGCTCGCTCGCGCCCTCACGGTCGCGGTTCTTTTGCGCGCGTAAGCAAATGGTACAAGTGACGGGCTCGGGAAAAATGATACCAAGCCTCAAGACGGCCGGTTCCAGGTGTCAAACAAGGGACGGCTGGCGCTCGATTTCCGATCTTAGGGTCTCGGTTGCACCAGCAAATTGCGCTCTAAAACGCTCGGCACGGCCTCACGACTGCCGTCTTCGGTTGTTCCCGAAATCCTATTGCCGATGGGGCCTCGAACCCAGCCGCCCCTCTATGCTGTCCGGCTCTATATTTCACCTCCAGATTCGCTGATTTTGCCACATCCCCCGGCAGCCACGGGGGCTCATGCTTCTTCGTTTCTGCAAACTCGATTTTCGCGCTATCGAAATTTCACGTCAAGCCATGATCGGCGTTTCTTGTATTTAACGCGTCTGTTGACGGGTTTCCGCCGGTTGCGACACTTGTTTCAATACCTCCGCGGCATAGGTATCGACTCTTCTTGCCACGTCGGCCTGGGATACAATGCCACAGCATTTTCCGTTCTTATCCACCGCCACGATCCGCCGGATCTGATGCTCTTCGAGGAGGTGAATGCAGTCCACAATGGACGCGTCTTTGGACACGGTAATACATGGCTGCGTCATGCAATCGGATGCCCTCATTTCGAGCGGATTTTGCCCTGACGCAACGGCGCGAATAATAATATCGCGATCGGTGATAACTCCGATCGGCCGCATCGACTCGCGGCTATCGACAATCGGTATCTCGCCGCAATCGCAACGCATCATCATGTGTGCGACTTCCTTTAGCGGCGTGTCCGGCGTACAACAGGCCGGGTTGTTGGTCATTAAATCACGTACTTGCATGTCTTTACCTAAACGGATCGGTTCCACATCCAAAGTGGTCCCAATCCAGGAGTAGGACGCCGCTTGACGGGAGAATGTGACTACAAGCTATTACGTCGCGAGCCCTTAGCCCGTCTGGCAAGAACCTAATCTTGCTGTCCGCCTCAGCGTGGTGGTTTAGGGACTTCGACTAGTTCGCGGGCCGCAGGCCTTCGGTCGAGCCAAGGCCGTGATCGAGCCATCCCGGATACCAGCGGAATACGTTCCCGGTGAGGCTTCCGATGAAAATGTTGCCGTTCCGGGCGACCGTTATCCAATGCCCGGGGCTTTCCATTGCGCCCAGTATTCGGCCCGTTGCAAGGTCGATGTGCATAATCCGGCCTGCGAGCGTGTCATAGGTCAGATTCTCGATATTGTTCCGATGCGTGATGATCCACATCTCGTCGTGAGGCGCGATGAAGATATTCTGCGTGCATCCGAGATGAGTCCATTGCCGTAGAAATTTGCCGTTCGCGTCGAATATCTGGATGCGATTGTTCTCGCGGTCGCTTACGTAGACGGTGCCCTTGGAATCGACCGCTATCGAATGCGGCACCTGAAACTCGCCTGGGCCGTGGCCCGGCTTGCCCCAGGCCAGGAGGTATTTGCCGTCCTTAGAAAATTTGACGACGCGCGAATTGCCGTAGCCATCGGAAACATAGAAATCGCCATTGGGAGCGAATGCGATATCGGTGGGGCGATTGAAAGTTTTGTCATCCGTTCCGGCTTTCCCTTTGATTCCCAGGGTCAGCAGCAATTTACCGGTCTTGGTAAATTTCATGACCTGGTGATCGCCGTTGTCCGTGACCCAGACGTTATCGTCCTTGTCGATGCGCAGGCCGTGCGGGTTGCCAAACATGCCTTTTCCCCAGGAGCGCAGGTAACGGCCATTGGCGTCGAAAACAATTAAGGGATCGGCTTTCTTGCCGCGCTGGAATACATAGACGTTACCGGCCGAATCGGTCGCAACGGAGGAAACGCGGCCGAATTTCCAGCCGCTGGGCATCGTGTCTTCCGGTTCTTCGCCAAAACGGATGTTGACGCGATACTTCAGCAAACCGCCTTCGTGGGGATACCAACGCTGCTGGGCGTGAAGGACAGCTACTGCGGACGCAAGCAGTGCAAGCCGCTTCAACATATGCAATCTCCTGTCTGTCGATTCGAGAGGATTACGCCGCGCTGTGCGCTTCGGCCCGAGTTTTGAAGCCAGGCCACATCAGAATCGCCGCACCTAGTATAAGCAAGCCCAAGGCGATCCATTGCGTAAGCGAAAACGGTCCGACGAGCGCCTGCTCGTGAACTCGGAAAAATTCAATCACGAAGCGCGCTGTCGAGTAGAGCACCAGGTAACACCCGATTGCCTGGCCAGGCCGGTGCTCGCGCGAGACCAGTTTATAGAGGATGGCGAAAATTAGCAGGTCGGCAGCCGACTCATAGAGTTGCACCGGGTGGAGCGTCTTGTCGAGTGGTACCGGAGCGGCAAAATCGGAGCGGAAGCGCACGCCCCAAGGCAGATCGCACTCACGGCCCCAACAGCAGCCCGCCGCAAAGCAGCCGAGCCTGCCGATGGCTTGGCCGAGCGCAATGCCGGGAGCGAATACGTCGAGCGTTTTCATCGGCTGTAAATGCTGGCGGCGTATATAAAAGACCGCCATCAGAAACGCAGCAATAAAACCGCCATGAAACACACCCGCCGCCTGCAAAGTCTCGAAGGTGAATATGCGGCCCGGATCGCGTATGTAGTCGCCGAGATCGAACAGAAACATGAACAGCTTGGCGCCTATGAGCCCCGCAATGGCGCAGTACACCGCCAAGTTAGTGATTTTTTCTTCCGGCATGCCGGCGCGCCGCGCCAACCGGAGTGTGACGCCGAGCCCGGCTAAGAAACCGAGGGCGACCAGTACGCCGTACGTCGGAATGTAAAACGATCCGATGCTAATTAATTTCGGAAGCATGTTTGATCTCGCGGCGCGGCCATAGTAAATCGAGCAACAAAAAACACGCGCCTACCGTAATCGCGCTATCAGCCACATTGAAGGCCGGGAACGACCAGCCTCCGTGATACACCTCAATGAAATCCGTGACCGTGCCGTGGACAACCCGGTCGTACAGATTGCCGAGCGCGCCGCCCAAAATCAGCGAGAGGCCCAGTCGCGTCAGCAAAGTCGAAAAGGAAGCGCTGTGCGACCAGAGCGCCCAGACAACAAAAAGCAATACGCCTGCCGATACACCTATTAAGATGACGCTGCGCAATACCGGGTTGCCATCAGCTAATACGCCAAACGCTGCACCTGGATTTTCCGTATGCACAATGCGTAGCCAGCCGTGGACTACCGGAATGGCGTCGAAGTCGCCCAGACTGTGCCGGATCTCTATCTTGGTGATCCGATCCAGGACCAGGATCGAAAACGCTACCAGGGCGGGCATCCAGCGGACCGCGAAACTCAATCGTCGAGGCACCGCTAAAAATAATCCCGCAGGATACGGGCGCACGGCGCGCAGACTGTCGGGAAATCCGGATCGCTTCCCACGTCCGTCGTATATTTCCAGCAGCGCTCGCACTTGTCTCCGCGGGCGCGTTCGATCCGGATTTCCAGCGCGTCCCCGTTGCCGCGCTCTACGGTAGCTTGAGAGACGATAAACAACGCCGGTAAATCGCCCTCAAATTTCCGCAGCCGTTCGAACATTTCTCCGCCGGCCGTTAGCTTGGCGGCGGCTTCGAGCGACCCTCCGATGACCTTGTCTTCACGCGCCGTATCGAGCGCTTTCAAGACCTGTTCCCTGACTGGAATCAGATTTTCCCACTCCGCCGCCTGTTGCCGTTGGCCGGAGCCGATACCTTCACTTAGTTCACTCGGATCGGGGAAGACATCGACGTGGACGCTAGCCGCAGCCCCCGCAGGGTGCTTGGTATGTACCCAGACCTCTTCGCAAGTGAACGAAAGGATGGGAGCGAGCAAGCGCGCCAGAGCCAGGTTCAATCGGTACAGCGCGGTTTGCCCACTGCGGCGCTCGGGCGAAGTCGGGCCCGCCGTATATAGCCGGTCCTTCAAAATGTCGAAATACAGTGCGCTCAGATCGGTGACAGCGAAATCGTATAGCGCGCGATACACCTTGTGGAAGGCATACTCGGCGTACCAATCGCGGCATTTCCGGACCAATTCTTCGGCACGCAGCAGAATCCAGACATCGATTGCAAGGAGGCGCTCACCCGGAACGGCATCCGCCGCGAAATTGAAGTCGCCGGTATTGCCGAGCAGATATCGAAAGGTGTTGCGTAATTTCCGGTAGGCTTCGGACAACCGCTTCAGTGTGACTTCAGAGAGGCGTACGTCTTCCGTGAAATCGACGGACGCCACCCACAGGCGCAGCAGGTCCGCGCCGTACTGCTTGACAATCGTTTCCGGTTCGATGTTGTTGCCGAGCGACTTTGACATCGCGCGGCCTTGCGCGTCCAATGTCCAGCCGTGCGTGGCGCATTCTTTATACGGAGCGCTGTCCTTGAGACCCACGCCAATCAGCAGCGAACTATGAAACCAGCCGCGATACTGATCGCCGCCCTCGATGTACATATCCGAAGGCCATTCCAGGTCGTTGCGTTTTGTCAGCACAGCCAGATGACTCGATCCGGAATCGAACCACACATCGAGAATGTCTGTCTCTTTGCGGAACGATGTTCCACCGCACTTGGAACATTGGCAGCTCGGACCCATTAATTCGGCCGCCGTTTTCGAATACCAGATGTCGGCGGTATGCTGCCGGAACAATTCCACCACGCCGTCCAGCACGCGCTTTTCCGTGAACGGCTCACTGCAGCCTTCGCAATAGAAGATGGTGATCGGAACGCCCCAGACGCGCTGCCGCGAGATGCACCAGTCCGGCCGAGTGGCGATCATGTTCGTCATCCGTTCCTCGCCCCATGCCGGATGCCATCGCACTTCGCGGATCGCCGCCAGCGCCTTGGCGCGCAGTTCCTCGCGTTCCATGCCGATGAACCACTGCTCGGTGGCGCGGAAAATAACCGGATTGTGGCAACGCCAGCAATGCGGATAACTATGTTCGACTTTGGCCTGCGCCGCGAGCGCCCCCGCCCGCTCGAGAAACTGGATCACCAGCGGATTGGCATCCCAAACGCTTTTGCCGAGCAACTCCTGGGGCAGCGCTCCCGGCGCCCCCTCGGCCTGGAACATCCGTCCGGCGGCATCCACCGGGCAATACACCGAAATGCCATAGCGCTGGCACACTACGAAATCGTCCTGCCCATGACCTGGCGCAGTGTGAACCGCCCCGGTGCCCTGCTCGAGCGTCACATGCTCGGCCAGCAGACCAATCGAATCGCGATCGAGAAACGGATGCCGGAATACTGCATGTTCGAGCTTCGCACCCGGAAAACGCACCAGAACGGTTTTATCCCAGCCGAGCGCTTCGGCTACCTGGGGCAGCAATCCTTCGGCAACAATTGTGATGCCTTCCGGCGTGTCTACAGCGACGTATTCGTATTTCGGATGAAAACAGATGGCAAGATTGGCCGGAATCGTCCAAGGCGTTGTGGTCCAGATGAGGCAAAAAACCTCGCGCCCCGCCAGCGCCGGATCGAGCTTCGCCGGATCGCTCGCCAATTTAAAACGCACGTAAATCGAGGGGCTGAGGTGGTTTTCGTATTCGACTTCGGCTTCGGCGAGTGCGGTGCGGTCCTTGAGGCACCAGTGCACCGGCTTCAGGCCCTTATAAACATAACCGTGGTCGAGAAAGTCGACAAACGCCTGCGCGATCACCGCTTCGTACTCGGCGCTCATGGTGAGATAGGGATCGCTCCAGCGGCCCAGAATGCCGAGGCGCTTGAATTCCGTTCGGTGGATATCGACAAATTTTGCCGCATACGCCCGGCACTCGCCGCGAATCTGCGCCGCCGTCATGGATGCCTTGCGTTTGCCTAACTCCTGATCGACTTTGATTTCAATCGGCAGACCGTGGCAATCCCAGCCGGGCACGTATGGCGAATCGAAACCCGCCATGGATTTCGATTTCACGATGAAGTCTTTCAGGATCTTATTGAAAGCCGTGCCGAGATGGATGTTTCCGTTGGCATACGGCGGCCCATCGTGCAGCACGTAGCGCGGCCGTCCGGCGCGCGCTTCACGAATGCGCTCGTAGAGGCCTTCCGCATCCCACCGCGCCAGCATTTTCGGCTCCTGCGTGGCAAGACTCGCCTTCATCGGAAAATCGGTTTTGGGCAGGTTGACCGTGTTCTTCAGGTCAACGGAGAACGAACTCATCGGGTTAACTTCATCGTAGCGGACGCAGCCAGCCGCGCTCCGGACTTCGCGGTACGCTGGAATTTATACTGGCTTACTCCACAACTGAGTTTGTCGGCATTCGGTCATGACGAACGAACAGCTGTACCTTGCGATTGGCATTCCAAGCCTGATTAATATCGGCTTGATCAGCCTGCTTTATTTGGTGCTCTCGCGTCAGATCGAGACCACCAGCACAGCCCTGCGCAACGAAGTCACGGCATTGCGTAATGAGATGACGGCGCGCTTCGAGGCTGCTCATCAGGGATTGCTGCGGGTTGAAGGCGTCTTAGACGCGCGGCTAAAACACCTGGAACAATCGCTGTAGGCAAACCTGGTCCATCCGCATCCGAGGACCATGCGCTTCTGTTGACAATCGACATCAGCGCGCCCATACTGTAGACAACCGACATCATGGCGCGCCCATCCAAACTCGACCTCCTGCAAGGCACCCTCGATCTGCTGATTCTCCGCACGCTGCAAACCGAGCCGCGGCATGGCTGGGCGATCTCGGAGCGAATCCAACAGATTTCGCGGGACGTGTTGCAGGTCAACCAGGGTTCCCTCTATCCGGCGCTTCATCGGCTGGAGCGGCAAGGCTGGATTAAAGCCGAAACAGGTGTGTCGGAGCTGGGCCGCCATGCGCGATTTTACCGGTTGACTCCGGCCGGAAGAAAGCAGCTAGAAGTCGAAACGAGCGATTGGGCGCGGCTGGCAGGCGCCATCGGGCGCGTTTTGGAAGAGGCTTAAGATGGCTTGGAGCGATTGGCTGCGCAGCCTCAGCCGGGCCGCTGCTTTCCGAGAACAGTAAGGCAGCCCTCATTCAGTTCTTTCCGCTGTAAAATTTTCGGGCGATTACGCACATCTTCATACGGACGGCTGTGGCGCCTAAACCAACGCGCCAAGCTGGCTATTACCCATGTGTTCCGCCAGTCCAAGTATAATTACAGAGGAATTAGTGCGGATATATAATTTCGGACGACACGTTTATTCACATTATTCCATCAGAAGTTAGGTGTCGATTGCTTAAATTCTGGATAAAGTGGCCGATAGGGAGTTAGCTGAGCTTTATCCAGTGGGGTCAGCGGTCATATATTTCATGGGCCTGTTTCAGCTTTGAAACAGTTCCAGAGGGAAGTTGGCTGGACGTATGTTCGCCAGAACCGCCCAAGATTTTTACTTGGAGTATGAGGTAATGAGTATCAATAATATTTTAAAGTTATTTTCGACCGGCGCATTATCCGTATTGGTCGCGCTAATCACCCTAAATCCAATTGCGAATGCCCAGCTCACTAGCGGGGATCTTGTGGGTACGGTGACGGACCCAACCGGGGCTGTGGTCCCGCAGGCCAAGGTCGAAGTTGTGGAAGAATCCACTGGAGTTCGGACATCTCAGACGGCCGACGAGAATGGCCAGTACCGATTTAACAATTTGCCGATCGGGAAATACGATCTGACTGTCTCCGCCACCGGCTTCGCCTCCAGCAGCCTGAAAGCAGTGGCCATTGAATTGAACAAGACCGCCACACAGAATGTCAGCCTGACTGTAGGCCAGGTCTCACAAACCCTGGAGGTGGTGGAGGCGGCAGAGAGCATCGATACGTCCACCGCGCAAATTCAAACCAATTTCACGTCAAGGCTGGCGGCTGATTTGCCGGTGGCCAGTCTCACGGGCGGTGGTGTTTTGAACTTGTCGCTCCTGGGAGCAGGTGTTTCAAATGCCGGCGGCGTGGGCATCGGCGAAGGTCCCTCGGTAGGCGGCCAACGGCCCTACAACAACAACTTCACGATCGAGGGTATCGATAACAATCAGAAGTCGACTACCGGTGCGCTGATTTTTGTGCCCAACGATGCGGTGTCTGAATTTACGCTGCTGCAGAATCAGTTCTCGGCCGAGTTTGGCCATTCTTCGGGCGGGCAGTTCAACACGAACATCAAGAGCGGGACGAACTCGATTCACGGCGCACTCTACGATTACATGAATAATCGTAATCTCAATGCAATCGACCAGACGAGCGCCAATTCCGGCATCTACAGCAATCCGAGATTCGATCAAAACCGGCTAGGCGCCTCGGTGGGCGGCCCAATCAAGAAGGACCGGCTGTTTTACTATGCGCTGTTCGAATACAACCCGACAGGAATAGCGTCGGTTCCTACGTCTCCGATCTATTCCCCTACCAGCGCGGGGTACTCAGCGCTTTCGGCAATCTCCGGAATCAATCCAAACAATCTTGACATTTTGCAAAAATATCTCGCACCGGCTCCCACAGCGAATGTCGCCCCGATCAGTGTCGGCGGAGCCAGCATTCCTATTGGCATACTCCCGGTAGCCGCGCCCAACTACCAGAACGCCTACTATGGCGTCGGCTCAATCGACTACAACATTTCCGATCACGATCAGTTGCGCGGCCGTTTCCTGTACAACCGGACGGACACCATCGATACGGCGGGCACTTTGCCGGCCTTTTTCGCTCTCGACCCCGTCCGCAGCTATTTAGCAACGCTCAGCGAATATCATACTTTCACACCGAACGTTACCAATGAATTGCGGCTCGGCTTCATGCGCTTCAACCAGCAAATTCCCGTACCCGAACTGAACTTCCCTGGCCTGGATGCTTTTCCTAACCTCGGATTCCAGGATTTAAACGGTCTGTTGCTCGGTCCCAACCAGCAGGCGCCGCAATTCACGATTCAGAACACATACCAGATCACGGACAACCTGACTTGGACGAAAGGCGCGCACACATTCAAGTTCGGATTCGACGGCCGCAAGTACATCTCTCCAGCAACGTTTACGCAACGTGGCCGCGGCGACTATGAATATTCCACACTATCCAGCTATCTATTCGACAATCTGCCGGATCTGGTAGCGCAGCGTTCGATCGGCGCGCCGGTTTACTACGGGGACCAGATTTCGACTTACCTGTACGCCAACGATCAATGGAAGGTGAACCAACATTTAACCTTGAACTTGGGCCTTCGCTGGGAATTCACCAGCGTGCCGTACTCGACGAGGCTGCAGACGCTCAACAGCATCTCGAATGCTCCCGGCCTCCTCAGCTTCAACGAGCCGCAGCCGCAGTACAAGAATTTTGCGCCGCGCATCGGTATCGCCTATTCTCCAGGCTCCAGCGGCAAAACATCCATCCGAGCTGGATTTGGAATGAATTATGACGTGCTGTACGACAACATCGGAATCCTTAACCTTCCGCCACAACTGAGCACGACAGTCGACTTACTCAGTTTTAATCCCAATGGCCTCGGGCCGAACTTTCTGGCAAACGGAGGAATTGCGCCGAACACTCAAACCGGATCGCTTTCCCAAGCCGACGCCCGCGCAGCGACTTCGGCTTATGTTCCCGACCAGAAGCTGCCATATTCCATCCAATGGAACTTTGGCATCGAACACCAGTTCGCCAATGACTATACGTTTTCGGCTCGCTACCTCGGTACGCGCGGTGTTCATTTAGACGTGCAGCAGCGAATGAACATCTCGTCCCCGGTCACGGCCGCCAACGCATTGCCCACGTTCTTCTCGGAACCGACGGGCGCCCAATTGGCGGGACTGACCCGCACGCTCGGCGATATTCCGTCGGATAATGTTCTGCCGCAGTTCGCCGCTGCCGGCTTCCTAAATCCAATCGTTCAAAATTCACCGATCGGAAACTCTTCCTATCACGGACTGGCGGTCGAGTTGCGCCGCCGCTTCTCTCATGGTCTCCAACTAATCGGCGCTTACACCTGGAGCCACAACATTGACGATAGTACGGCGGACTTCTTCACCACTGTTCTTACCCCGCGCCGTGCCCAGGATTTCCAGAATTTGCGGGCCGAGCGTTCCTCGTCGGCGCTTGATCGCCGTCACCGGCTTACCATTACCGCGCTCTACGATGTTCCGTTTTTCAAAAACGGCCATAACTGGTTCGTGAAGAATCTGGTCGGCAACTGGGAGGTGGCGCCTATTTACACGTACGAAAGTCCGCAATATGCAACCATACAAAGCACTACAACCGATGCGAACCTGAATGGCGATCCGGCCGCCGATCGCGTCATGATCAATCCGAACGGCGTAGGAACCACGGGCAGCGGTATCCATGCGATTGACCGGGCCGGAAATGTCATCGACATGAATGATGAGAATGCGGATTTCAATAGCATCGCCGCCTATGTCGCCGATGACCCCACTGCCAAATACGTAGTCGCCGGTCCTGGAACGATACCGACGAGCGGCCGCAATACTTTGCCGCTGCGCCCGACGAATAATTTGGATCTAACCTTGCTGAAGCGCTTTTCGATCACCGAACGTGTGAGATTCGAATTGCTCGGACAATTCAGCAACGCTCTGAATCATCCGCAATACACGGGTGGTTTTATAAACCACGTGGACGGCGGCAATCCGAGCCTGGTAGCAATTCTGCAATCCGGCGGTGTCTTGAATATGCTAACGCCGGGTAGCGGGACCTTTAACAGGCCGGACCTGGCGTTCTCGAGCAATCCACGCTCGATCGTCGTCGCCGCCAAGATTACCTTCTAATTTCCGAAGCCGCGACTGCGAGGGAGCGGTATTTTTCAACCAAGGGCCTGCGCCAGAAACGGCAGGCCCTGCTTTCCATGGAATTCATGCACGCCCTCGAAAATCTCCTGTTGGGCGCGCTCAGGCACTCCGAATACTTCGTACACGCGCTTAATCTTTGCAAACGCCTCCCGGGTCGCATGCATTGGAAATATGGGATCGCGTGTACCGCCTTCGGAAAAGAAAAACCGCGGCGCGATTAAACTGGCAACGTCGTAATTCTCCGCCCAGTTCAAAATACCGGGCACGTAGTTGTCGATGCAGTGCGACACGCTCATAATGCTGTCGCGAAACGTATTTAAGTACCCGCTCACAAACGCCGCTTTGATTCTGAGATCGAGTGCGGAAGAAAATTGTGTGCAGGTGCCTCCACCCGAAATGCCAAGGCAGCCGACCCGTTTGGCATCGAGTTCGGGACGCGTCTCAATCCAATCGATCGTGCGCATTACGTCCCACACCCGCCAGCCGATCATTGTCTCGCCCAGCAACAATGCCGATCCGGCGGTAGGCTGGCACGCGCTCTGCTTCAACCCCTTCTCTTTATTCCGCTCATCGCGGCGGCAACCGAAGGCCATCGGCTCAATCGCCACAGCGGCCATGCCATGCTCCACAACCTGAATTGCAAAATCGTACTCGTAGAAAGGTTTTACCGAACGGTCGTTGCCGTGCTCGTCGATGCCGACAATGTCGTCCACGCCGCGGCCATGGCCCGGCACGCAGACGACTGTCGCATGTGGCGCCTTCTTTCCCGCCGGCGTCAGCAGATATCCGAGCACACCTACACCCGGCCGGCTTTCAAATACGAATTTCTCGCGCTTGTAGCCGGGATAATTGCGCACTTCGACGGTTTGAAACCGTAAGGGCTTTCTGTCGGGAAACCCGCCAAGCAGGCTTGTCAATTTGGCGCGCAGTTCCACTTGCCAAGCTTCCGCCTCGGCCTTTGTATTCGCGCGGAATGTCAGCCGCAGCGGCGCAGATTTATAGCGCTCCAAGGTCCAGTGGACCGGATCGAACTCGGTCCTGTCGATGCGTTCGCTCACGTTATCGAGCGCGCCAGTGTATTTCGGCGCGGCCACCGTCGCCGCAGTCAGGGCCATGCCCATCTCGCGGCGTGTTATCGGCTGTCCCATTTCTGAAATTATATGAGTTATTGCGTTGCCGCGGCCAACTCTCCGCGCGCGCCGATCGTGCGCAGGCAATGATCCACCCACAATTTCGTGAGTTTCTCCTGCGCGCCGTTCTGGCTCAAGCGCGAGCGCAGACTCGCGAACTCCACGTGGTCGAGCGGCTGGTCCTGATTGAAGCAGGAGAACACAACCGTTTCTTTACCAGTCACCGGGTCCTTGTGCATTTGCAGGCACTGCGCACAAATTTCCTTCATCATGCACTGCATCGGCGAATTGATGCTGCCGATGGCCTGATGATCCGGCTTGAGATACGGCCGCAGCACGGAGTGCCGCGCCTGCTGCACAGCGCGCATCATACCGTCCGAGCCGATTACGATCAGCCGATCGACCGAGCTTAACGGAATCTCGACATCGCCCAGGTCGCCGCGGCCGTAGGACGTCATCGCTTCCACGATATTCCCGACAAACGCGCTGTCTTGCACGCGGCCGGGAGTAAATCCAGGCGCTTCATCGCACACCCAGATAACCACGTCCGCGGCTTTTTCGATTTCCTCGACTTTGTAGCGGTCGATAATCTTCTTGTAGCCGGCGAAGTAGACGACGCGTGAGCCCGCCTCCCGCAACTGCTGTCCGATAGAGAAAAGAACCGCGTTACCGAGCCCCCCGCCGGCAAGCAGAACGATCTCCTGCGCCGGAGTTTCCGTGGGTTTCCCTGTCGGGCCCATCAGCACCACCGGTTCACCCGGCTTCAATAACGTACACAGGTCCGACGATCCGCCCATCTCGAGAACAATCGTTGAGAGCAGGCCTTTTTCGCGATCGACTTTCGCGCCGGTGAGCGCGAGTCCTTCCATGGCGAGCACCGTATCGCTGGTGCGCGGAGCCAGCGACTCGTAATTCTGCAATCGGTAAAACTGGCCCGGCTCAAAGGCCCGTGCGGCAATCGGGGCGCGCACCACAATTTCGAGAATGGTTGGCGTCAGGCGAATCACGTCTTCAACCACCGCACGCAACTCCTGATTGAGCCGATCGACCAATTCTTGCGGCGCCGGAGCCTCCGCTGTTCGCCGCGCCAGCACGCGTGAAACCACCGGGTATCCTTGCTTGGCTCCGCCCATCGCCTTTACGACATTGCCGGAAAACGAAGGATGCAGGTCGCCAAAGAAGCTGATGGCCCTTCCGTCCGGCCGCAGCGAAATCAACACCTGCGGATGGGCGGGCTTGGCAATCCGTTCGGGTTTTACCGGCTGGCCGTCTTCATCCACCGCCTGGAAATAACGTCCGTCGAGCCGGAAGTTATGCTCGTCTTCCCGCGCCAGAACGGTGTTGGGCTGTGTGCCCGCGGCCACCAGAATGGCGCGGGCCGGCAGCACAATCTTTTCGCCGGTGGGTACTAGCGCGCCGGTAGCCTCATCGAAACGCTGCTTCTCTAAGCGCAAAGCCGCCGCCGCTCCATATCGATCGAGATCTACTTCTTCCGGAGTCAGACATTCCGCAAAGCGCACGCCTTCTTCGAGCGCCTTGGCCACTTCCTCATGATTCAGCGTGTAGCTGGGCGCATCGATCATACGCCGGCGATAAGCGATCGTCGCGCCGCCCCAGGAATTCAGCAGCTCAGCTAGACGCGGGGCTCTCCCCTCGCGGCTCGCCGCCGCACGCTCGGCGCGAATCGCGCGCGCATGCTCGAGAAATTCTTTGGCGATTTCCCCTTCTTCGCCGGTCCACTGCGCCGCTAGATCGCGCTCCGGCAATTCGGAAGCAAGCGACTCATAGCGTTTCAGAAACTTTTCCACCTGCACCACGTAGTAGGCGAGCGACTCGGTCGCCGTATCGATCGCCGTTAGACCGCCGCCGATGACCACGATGGGCATGCGGATCTGCAGATTGGCCAGTGATTCGCTCTTCGCCGCGCCGGTCAACTGTAGCGCCATAAGGAAATCCGACGCCTGGCGCACGCCGCGAACCAGGCCATTTTTCATCGGGATTACCGTCGGGCGGCCCGCTCCTGCGCACAGAGCGATATGATCGAATCCCATCTCGAAAGCGCTATCCACCGTCAGGGTGCCGCCGAATCGAACCCCGCCGAACATGCTGAATTCCTTGCGGCGCTCGAGCAGGAGCCGGATGACCTTCAAAAAATTCTTGTTCCAGCGAACGGTAATGCCGTATTCGGCTACACCGCCAAATCCGGCCATCACGCGCTGGTCGAGCCGCTCGTAAATCTCGGAAATATCGCGCAGCGGTTCGAATGCGGTCCGCCGTCCGTGAGGATCGACACCCGAAATATTCTCCGGCAGCGGCTCGATCTTCAATCCGTCCACACCGACGACCGTGTGCCCGTCGTTCATCAGGTGGTGCGCCAGAGTAAAGCCCGCCGGGCCTAAGCCGACAACGAGCACTTTGTATCCGGTCCGAGGACGCGGGTAAGGACGCGTGAAGTTGAGCGGGTTCCAGCGCGTCAGAAGGCTGTAAATCTCGAAGCCCCAGGGCAGTTCGAGCACATCTTTCAAAGTCCGCGTTTCCACCTGCGGGATGTCTACCGGTTCCTGCTTCTGGAAAATGCAGGACTTCATGCAGTCATTGCAGATGCGATGGCCGGTCCCCGCAGCCATCGGATTATCGATCGCAACAATTGCCAATGCGCCAATGGGGTTGCCCTGCCCCTTCACGGCGTTCAGTTCTGAAATTTTTTCATCGAGCGGACAGCCGGCAAGCGGAACGCCAAATACGCTGGCCTTGTAAGCGCCGGTCTTTTCTTTGAGGCCAGTCGAGCAACTGTCTTTCGCTTGGTTATGGCACTTGATGCAATAGTGCGCCTGATCCAAAGCGCCTGTCAGGTCGGTTCCTGGATCGGTGAGTTGAAATCCTTCGCGGTGGCGCCGGTGACTGTCATTCAGCTCCAATCGCACCAATCCGCCGTTCACCAGCGATTCCACAGGAACCAGGTGGTGCATGTCCAGTTTGTGCGGAACTTTGAACAGAACGCCGCGGCCATGTTTGGCTTTCCCCTGCGGAGACAGCGTAGCCCAGGCAGTGTAAAGTGTCGCCAGGCGAAGATGTTCAGCGTGCGCCGCTTCATTTTCCAGCCACTTGGCCAGGTGATTGGCAAAGCCGAGCTCGGTCAGCGGCTCCTCCATCAACGTTTCCAGCTCACGACCGACGGCGAAGCCGTCAATTTCACTCGCCGATTCCGCAGTGAAACCGGTGAGCGCCTTGCGCTGCACGAATTTTCGCTTGATCGCGTAGAGCGGGGCGAGTTCCGAATGCTTTCTTTGCAGACGGCTCAAGTCACTCTCGATGTCGAACAATTTACCGATGAAATCTTCGACATAAGGAGCCAGCGCGATAATCAGCTCCGAGCCGGCTTTCGTATGCGCGGCAGGCGGATTTTCGCGTGCCGCGAGCAGCCGCTCACATAATTCCGGCGCCGTCTCGCGTAACTCCTTGAGGAAAATACCGTCGAGCTTGACGAGCCCTTCACGCTCGTATAGTTCCTGAATTGTTGTTTTCACCACAGACCGGGTAGGCAGCCACAATTCTACTTACAAATTGGGGCGATCTGTTTCTATTGTCTCATTTGGCGTTTCCAGAACTTAGAAGTCCATAGACATCCAGCTCCCGCGAAGACGGGACGTACACCCGCCCATTTGCCACTACCGGAATCGTAAAATGCAGCGCAGCGCCCGCCCGGTCGCGGCCGCTATTTTGCTCGCTGCTATATAGCTCAAGCGAAAGGTCCTGCGCATCATAAGCATGCAGCACCGCCGGCGTGTTGCTCGTATGCCCGCGGACGGTTTCGATCAACCAAACGATTCCGTCCTGCGAGCCGTTCGCCGAAACAGAAGGAATCGCAGCCGGGGGCGTGAATCGCATTTCACCTTGCGAGGAGAGCGTCAGCCGATCGCCTTCGATCCGGAAATCTTTCAGGACGTCGTCCTCCGCGCTGACGTAAATATGTCCATTCCAGTAAGCCGGCGCTCCGAACACTCCGCCACCGAGCCGCACCATCTGAAGGGCATGGCGATTATTGCCTAGGCGGAATTTGCCCATCCGCTCCCGATCCAGCACAAACAATTCGTGTCCCTTGCCGACGGCGATCAGAAGCCGGCTTCTCGAACCTGGTTGTGGCGGCACGAGCAACGGGCCGCCCGAGCCCAGGTCGGCATCGGTGCGGTTGCGCTGCTCCTGGTCGGAAGGCGTGAAATAATCCTTTACCGCGAAGCCCGCCGTCGTAAAACCAACCTTAATCACGCTATCGCCGAAATCGCGCCCGCCGGATGCGGCATTAAACACTCCATTTCCGGTGATCGTGTAAACATTTCCTTCTTCATCCGCAGCCGGACCCGTATCGCTTTGCCAAATGCCGCTCAGCGCCGCTTCCGGAGCGGTGTTCAACACACCCTTCTGGCGCAGAGTACGCGCGTCATACGCAAGCACCCAGCCATAATAGGGACCGACATCGCAAGACGAGCCCCAGGTCAGATAAACAGTTCCTCGATCAAGCAATAATGCCGCTCTCGGGTTCTCGTGCAATGCAAGAAATTCGATCGTCTGCGAAGGGCCGAATCCGAACAGACTCTTGACGCGGCTTTCCACCGATGCGCGAATCACCACCGGCCCGCCGAATTTTTCGCGGCCGGTTCGCACATCCAAAGCGTGCAGGCGCTGCCAAAAGCGGCCGGATTCCTTGGTTCGCACCAGCACATACAGCGTGCCGCTCTGTGCATCAATAACCGGCGTGGATGTAATGCCCACTTCAGGATTCAGAAACGGACAATGCACGTTTTCGAGCGGAATCGTGGTGATCTGCCTTGTGGAATCGGTAAAGTTCACTTTCCATAACGGCTCCTTCGGCTCTGCGGCGGCGTCGAAGGCGTAAACACTGTCGTGCTCGGTAGCGACGAAAACTACATTGTGCGTTCCTTTTCCCGGAATCGCCAGGTTTGGCAAGTAGAGCGGCTGCGCGTAAATGTCTCCATCCACGGGCAACCGAAACACTCTGCCAAAGCGATTTACCTCCACATTGCGGGGATTTAAAACAGTCTCGTGAATATTGGCGCCAGTGCGCGCGTTATCGTACTGCGACGTGCTAATCTGTGCGTCGAGAGACGCGACTAACAGGCTTGCCAGCAATAGCCGCACTTATGTAGAATACTACCTTTTGAATTCCATGGCGACAACCAACGACCTGAACTGGATCGATATTTCTGTCCCGCTTTCCAGCGGCATGGTGCATTGGCCCGGCGACCCGGAGCCGAGCTTTGAACGTCTATCGGAAATCGCGCAAGGCGCGACCGCGAACGTCACCATGTGCCGCATGACCGCTCATACAGGTACGCACATGGATGCGCCCTGCCACTTCATCGACGGTGCGGCCGGTATCGATCGATTTCCGCTCGCGCTCGCCGTTGGCCCCGCGCGTGTGATTGAAGTTCCTAACGTATCCAGCCTGGGCCGGGCGCAGTTGGAATCGAAGAATATCCAGCCGGGCGAGCGCGTGCTTTTCAAGACCCGCAATTCCAACCGCCGTTGGGAAAACCAGGATTTCGACACCAGCTTTGTGGCAGTGAACGCTACCGGTGCGCGCCTTCTCGCCGAGCGCCGTGTTCCGTTAGTTGGCGTGGATTATCTTTCCATCGGCTTGTTTCAAGGAGACGGCACGGAGACCCACCAGATCCTGCTAAATTCGGGCGTCTGGATTTTAGAAGGACTCGATTTGACAGCAGTGTCAGAAGGCGAATACGAACTGGTGTGCCTGCCGCTCCGCATCGCCGGCTGCGACGGTTCCCCGGCGCGCGCCATCCTCCGCAAAAAATAGCTACTATGTAGAACATGGCGCTCACAGCAAAAACGCGGCGGGTTGGAAATGTGGCAATTGTCGATCTCACGGGCAGAATTACTCTGGGCGAAAGCACCGGCATTCTGCGAGATGAGCTGCGCTCTCTCCTCGCACAGGGAAACAAACAGATTATTTTGAACATGGCGGGCGTGAGCTACGTAGACAGCGCCGGCCTTGGCGAACTCGTGAGCGCTTACACCACCGCCACCAATCAAGGCGCCGCCCTGAAGCTGCTCCACCTGCAAGGCAAGCTACACGATCTGATGCAGATCACCAAACTGCACACGATCTTCTCGTCCTTCGATGACGAAAAGAAAGCGGTGGAAAGTTTTGGTGCCGGCGCGGCGGCCTAACAGTCGGCAAAGAACCGCAACCGTGAGGGAGCGGCCTCCTAGCGCCCACGCAACCGGTAATCGCTAATCCCCCACATGGGGATGATCGTACACATCTCAAACAAACGCGAGCGCGCCCGCTCACCGATTCTTTCTATCAGCGTTGTGCGATAGGAATGCGCTCCCGGAACGGCCGATTTTTCCGCCAGCGCGCCACCCAGGTCCGGATCGGGCAGATTCGTCGTCGCAAGAAATGCTTTTTTGTGATTACACCGATAGGTGATGATCGAAGTTACCGTATCTTCCACCCATTCGGTCACTCGATGCGCGCCCAAATCGTCGAGCAGCAATAGCTCCGTTTCGAGAGCGGATTGATAGGCTTCGCGGTTACTGCCCCCCAGTGTTTCGTTGAATCCGGAGCGGATGCGATCCAACAAATTCTGGTAATCGTAAAACACGCCTTCGTGCCCGCGCGCGAGAAGCAGGCGCAGCGCCGCTACCGCCAGATGCGTCTTCCCCACTCCTGGCGGTCCCACCAACAGTAACCCGGGTTTCGTCAGCGCCGGGTATTGGCGCGTATAGCTTCTCACCATGCTCATGGCTTTGCTTAAGCCCGAGCTGGCCATCGGGTTGTCATGAGGAATTAAAAAATTGTCGAATGACGCATTCTGGTAGCTAGTGGGAATTCGCGCGTCGGCTTCTAAAGCGGTGGCACGCGATTCTGCCACACACTCGCAGCGCTCCGCTGAAGAAACTCCTTCTTCTTCGGTTAGCAACCAGCCAGTTCCGCCACATTGCTTGCAGTCGGGTTTCGCCATCGTTATTCCACAACCACCAAGGGTTCGCCCGCCGCTACGGTGGCGCCTTCTTTCACATGGATGCGCACGACACGTCCGCTCTTGGGCGCTTTCATTTCATTCTGCATCTTCATGGCTTCTACTACGACCAGTCCATCGCCGGCTTCGACATTGGCGCCGGGAGCGGCCAGCACTTTGATTACTTTGCCCGGCATTTGCGCGCGCACTTCCACGGGCCCATGTCCCAAACCCTGAGCGCGGCGGCTCGATCGGTCGCGCAGATCTGCTAACGAGATCGCGTGGCGCTGCTCCCCATTGGGCCACACTTCAAAATCGCTTCCTCCTGCCTCACCGGGGCCGAGGCTTACCAGAAAACTGCGATCCCCCACCAATACGGAAAATACCCCCGGCATGGTCTCCACAACCGAGGCATCTCCTTCGGAACCTTCGACCGAATAACGAATCTGGCCGTTTTCGATTTCGACTTCCAGAGTATAGGTCTTGCCATCCAGGTCGATCTGGAGCTTCAACGCAGAAGTCCTCTACGCGCCTCAACCTGCCAGGCGCTGCGAACATTCTCAGGCGCTTTCGCGGGCTGCTTCCGTCCAGCCTGGACAGCCGCCAGCATCGCGGCAAGCCGCGCATGCGGCTCCGGCGGCTCGGGCTCCTGGCGCTGTTGAAATTCACCGAGCAGGCCGGTATGCAACTCGCCCGCTCTCCAGGCTTCGTCCATCATCAGGCGTGAAAACATTCGTAAATTCGTGGTAATCCCCAACACGCGGTACTCAGCAAGCGCGCGACGCATACGCGCTATGGCCGAATCACGCGTGTCGCTCCAAACGCACAGCTTGGCCAGCAAGGGATCATATTCGAGCGGTACCGTCCAGCCGCCATACACGCCGCCATCCACCCGCACGCCCGGTCCGCTCGGCTCCGTGTAATGTGTAATCCGGCCGGGGCTCGGAAGAAAGTTGTTATCCGGATCTTCAGCGTAGACCCGGCACTCGATTGCCGATCCCGTCCACCGGATATC
>JAICIH010000017.1 GCA_025924475.1 Bryobacteraceae bacterium | reverse complement strand
CGCCAATCGTCACATCAGCCACATCGGGCTTGGCGTTTCGGCCCTGAATACCGCCAAGGTCCTGCGCCGCCATGGCATCAAGACCGATGTTTGGCCTATCGTAAGCGCCGCCGAGCTGCGCGCCAAACTAGCGGATTGTCTCGCCGATCACGTCATCGTATCCGCGCCTTGGATTCCCACTTCGGAACTTCTGAAACTCAGCTCCGAATTTCACGACACGAAATTCGCTGTCAATTGCCACTCCAACGTCGGCTTTCTGCAAGCCGATCGCAATGGCGTCAAGCTCATGCGCGAAATGATGGAGCTCGAAATGGGCAGCCACAACCTCCGCGTCGCCGGAAACAGCTTGCGCTTTTGCCGCTGGATTCAGTTCACTTTCGGAGCTCCCTGCGCTTATCTGCCGAACCTGTATTTCCTGCATGACCGGCACGCTTGGCCGCATAAATCTTTTTCAGGCGGCGCTTTGCGCATCGGCGTATTTGGCGCCACCCGTCCGTTGAAGAACTTGATGAGCGCCGCCGGCGCCGCTCTCGAAATTTCGCGCGCCTTGCGCTCGCCTCTCGAGCTCTGGCTCTCTGCCGGACGCGCCGAAGGCGGCGGCGAATCCGTTCTCGGAGCCGTAAAAGAAATGCTCCACGGTCTTCCTCACGTCCAGCTCAAACTCAACGGCTGGCAATCCTGGCCGAGCTTCCGCCAGACCGTTGCGCACATGCATCTTCTGCTGCAGCCGAGCTACACCGAGTCCTTCAATATGGTCACGGCGGATGGCGTCGCCGAGGGCATCCCGTCCGTCGTATCCGACGCCATCGATTGGGCGCCTGACGATTGGAAAGCCGATGTCGATGACGTTCTCGATATCTCCCGCGTAGGCCGCCGCCTGCTCTTCGATCCGCATGCCGCGATAGACGGGCTGCGCGCTCTGGAGGCGCACGTCGCCGATGGCATTCGCGCCTACGAGCACTACTTCGCTACTCGATAAGCGTGCAATCGCTGGGCCGCTACCGCATACTGGTGTGCGGCCCGCGTCTTGCCATCATCTGTTGGGCGGCGATCAGAACATAAATCGCAAGCCGAAGCGGAAGTACCTCTGATCTATCAGGCGGCCAAGAGCACGGGTGCTGGAGATTTGGCTGAATCCACCCAGATTCCTCACTGTGCCGTCGTTATTTAACGACATGTTCGACACGTTTGCGCCAGGGTTGGCGAAGTGCGGCGTGTTGCTGACGTTGATTGACTCGGCGCGGATCTGTAGCCGGACGCGTTCCGTAAGCGCGAAATTCCGAAACAAGCCCAAATCCAGGTTGTTATTACCGGGTCCCCGGAGCGTATTGAAACCCACCGTTCCAAATCGAGGCGTTTTCGAGAGAGCGGGGTCCCCGAAAGCGAGCGGGTCAAAGTAAGGCTGGCCGCCCACACCACTGCCGACCTTAGCCACAGTTGTTTTCACCAGGTCCGCACGCTGCGTGTTCCCCGGTGCGTTGAGCGAAGCGTTCGAGGCGGAAACTGAGAATGGCAGCCCGGAGATATGCGCAAAGACCGCATTTACGCTCCACCCACCGGAGATTGCGGACAGCACACCACTCTGTAGATATCGTTTGTTTTTGCCAAATGGCACCTCGTATGTGCCGGCGAGGTGAAAGTTGTGGGTCACGTCCATCGGCATGGTGGCGATCGCCAGGTGCTGATACTCCGGAATCAGAATACTGGGGGCCACATTTTCGCCGCCACAGCACAACCCGATTTGGTGCGACCAGGTGTAGGAAGCCTGGAACGCGAGGCCGTTCGACATGCGTTTTTGGGCGGAGGCCTGAAGCGCATTGTAGTGGGCGTACACGGCAGGTAAGTGGACACTAACGGTGCCCACAATGCCGACTGGATAGAGAAGTTGACTTGCTGCACCGCCCCCAAGGGTACGGCCATAATTCTCGTTGATCGGGGCATTCATGTGAACAGCATGCGTCCCGACATATCCTACCTGGCCGGTTATTCCTCCCTTGAATTCCCTTTGAATTGTCAGGTTCCACGATTCGATATAGCCGCGGATGAAATTCTTTGGATCCGTATAGAGATTACCCGTTCCCAGGGGCGGCGTGAGGGCGCCCTCGGCGTTAATGAAGTTCGGTATGGGCACCACAGGCGCTCCAGTCGTCAGCGAGCCGGCCGCGGTAAACGAGTTGGAGCCGGAGACAGAAGCGAGCGCCAGATCCGGGTAGATGAGCGAACTCCGGTACATGTTGTACTGCGAAGGCGCTATGGCTCCCCCCGCGCGGACGACGAACTTTTCGAACGGGCGCCAGGCAATCCCGACACTGGGAGCAAACAGCTTCTTCGAAACGTGGATGCCACAATCGATCGGATTCGGTCCCACCCCGCATGCCAATACCTTATTGGCTGTGAAATCGTAAAAGAAAATCCCGTTGTCTTTTTCAGTCGGGACGGGATAGTATTCCCAACGAACGCCATAGTTGACCGTTAGTTTCCGGTTCACCTGCCACTGATCGCGCACGTAGACGCTATGCTGCCATAGACGCTTGGTCAGAAAAGGCGGAACCTGGACAGCATTTTGCATGGTCTGGGGTAATCCCAACAGGAAGTCGGCCATCGAATTATATGGGTTCGGACTGGGGCCGCCCTTCAGCGAAGTTACACCGCCGGAAAATGTGAAGTTAGTGGGCTGGACCTCGATGTGATTCTGATGCTGCCGCGAGATGTCGAAGCCGAATCGAATATTATGCGCTCCCTTGATCTTTGTCGCGTTAGCAGTGTACTCGAATATCGGATCTTTATATTCGAGAGGTGTGTACGAAGCTCCCAGCTCAACGAAGTTGGCGATGCTGAAATTGGGCATGCCACCGGCCCAAGGAAGTTTGCCGAGATTAGTATTCGGAATTCCCAGCACATCGGAGCCATATTTCACGTCCGCCTGTGTCGGAAACAGCAATTGATGCGCCTGTGTAACACCAAAAGTTGCATCGACAATAAACGTAGGACTAGCGACGTAGGTTCCCGAAACGGATAAGGCCATCGTGGCGCCGTGTTGCAGGTAATTTCCAGCCTGCGCCTGCGGAAAGGCGCTTGCGCCGCCCAGAACCTGACCGTAAACCGGTTCCTGCAAGTTGTAATACGGCTGGTAACCCCAGCGTCCGGACAACCTGACGTTGGAAGTGGCCGTGTAATCCACTTTGGTGTCGATCTTGTGTAGGTTGTAAACAGTCGCTTGATTGACGTAATTGTTGTTAACGACTCCTGGAAGATTCGTTACTGGGAAATTGGGTATTAGCTTCTGTACAACGGGACTGACCCGGCTCTGCGGAATAGTCTTTCCGGGAAATGGGGTTCTCCCGGTCCCATCTGGGTTGCCCGTAGTGGGATCGTAGATGGGGTTAGCTGAGCCGGTCATATCTCCGTGGAGTGTCGCCTGGTTAGGGAAGGAAAGGACTCCCGAATTCGCCTCGCGATCAAAATCTCCTTCGTAGCTGCCAAAGTAGAATAACTTGTCCTTGATCACGTGCCCGCCAAGCGAACCGCCCGTGTTGTTGTCCACCAGGTGAGGAGGTTTGGAGCCAGGAAGGGCAAAAAAGTTGTTCGCCTCAAACGCGCTGACGATGTTGTACAGGAACGCCGCTCCGTGCGTCTGGTTGGAGCCGCCTTTTAGCATTACGTTGACGGAAGCGCCGCCAGCCTGACCTTGCTCGGCGTCGGGGCTATTGGTAACCACATTGACGTTCTCGATCGCTTCGACTGATGGCACGAACGTCGTATTCTGAGCCGACCAAGGATTGGTTGCGCTCACGCCTTCGATCCGAACATTGGCGCCGTAAGTTCCTGTCCCATTCGCCGCGAATTGCATAGACTTCGAAGGATTGTTGGTTCCGCCCGCGATTTGCCCACCGGGTGGAGATATGCCGGGAACCAGCGCCAGCAGTCCCTGGTATGTCCGGTTTGCCTGCGGCAGATTTTCCAGCGCATGGGTAGCAATCTCTGAATGGACGTCCGCACGGTCCGTCTGCAGCACGGCTGACTGGGCAGTAACCTCAATTCTCTCCGCCTGAGCGCCAACCTGCAGCTGCGCATCGACGCGGACGACGTTGTTCTGGTTCACGAGAATGTTCGAAGCGGCAAAGCTGCGAAATCCTTCTTTGCTTATCTCGACCCGGTAGGTGCCCGCAGGTATGGTGGACACAGTGTAGGCGCCTTGGTCATTCGTCTGGACGGCACGAGACTCATTCGTTGATACTTCCGTGATACGGACGATCGCGGTTGGAATCGATGCCCCCGTGGTGTCGGAGACATTACCAACCACAGAGCCAAAAAGAACCTGGGCGATAGCCGGCCGGCCGGCGAATGTTACAAGCACGGCGAGCGCAACGATTCCCAAAACAGAGCACCACGCGCTGCCGAAACGGGCGTTTCGTGCCGAGCGCGAACTGAAACATCTCGACATTGCAACCTCCTTCTGTTTGTGAGTACCTGATGAGTCCGAAACCCGTAATCAGGGTTCAATCCGGTAAGGCAAAAACGTACATCGTTCCTGCGCCACTGCCTACGATGTACTGCTTCCCGTTCACGGCGTAGCTGATCGGCCCGCTAGCATTCGCGCCGCCGAGGTAGACGCTCCAGAGCAATTCACCGGTGTTCGCGTCAAGCGCCACAAAATCGCCGTCCATCCCACCACCGAAGACGAGATCGCCAGCCGTCGAAAGCACGCCGTTCTCGGTGTAGTTCACCATCTTGAACTCCCACTTTTTCTCGCCGGTCTTCGGATCGATCGCGCGGATGGCCCCGTATCCCTCGTCCTCGGTTTTGTAATTCGGCACCGTGCGGCCCCGCGCCGCAGCTGTCATGGCTGCCCTATTTCTCCGGGGAGGCGAATTGCCGCGTCCCGATGCCGATGCGCTCTGGCCGTAGCCCGCCCACCAGTTGCTGCCGTTATAAAGTTGGCCCTGCCGCCACGGCCCTGGATCGCTCTTGTTAGAGAACGCCAGATAGTTGTCCCACACCGACATGTAGAACAGACCTGTGCGCGGGCTGTATGACGGCGGATACCAATTAGTGCCGCCTTGCGAGCCGGGCATTACGGCGACGCCGCCCATCGGCTTCGGCCAGAAGCCTGGCGCTTTGATCGGCTTGCCGTCTTCATCAATGCCGACCGCCCACGTCTGCTTGATGAACGGCTTGCCCATCAGAAACTCGCCCGTGACGCGGTCGAGTACGTAAAAGAATCCGTTGCGGTTGGCCCAAAACATCACTTTCCGCGGTTTGCCCTTCCACTCGATATCAGCCAGCATTGGCACTTGCGTGGAATCCCAGTCGTACTCGTCGCCGGGTGTGAATTGGTAATACCACTTCAGTTTGCCTGTATCGGCATCGAGCGCTACTACGGAATCCGAGTAGAGATTGTCGCCGGGCGCGCGGACATCGCCGTTCCAGCCCGGATTCGGATTACCGGTGCCCCAGAACGTCAGGTTCGTTTCCGGATCGTAACTGCCGCCGTTCCAGATCGGGCTGCCGCCATGCTTCCACGCATCCCCGTGCCAGGTTTTCGCCGCAGGATCGTCAGGAGAATTCGGCGCGGTGTAGAAGCGCCATATCTCTTTCCCGGTTTTGACGTCGTAGGCCGCGATCCAGCAGTTCGATCCCATTTCGTTGGTCGCCTGCCCGAGAATCACCATGTTTTTCACGATGAGCGGCGCCACGTTGAACTGGTAGCCCATCTTCCAATCGGCGTATGGCACGTCCCACAGCACATGTCCGGTCTTCGCGTCGATCGCGATCAAATGGCAATCGTAGACTGTGGCCCAGAAAAGGGTGTCGCCGGATATCGCGAGGCCCTTGTTCACTTCGTAGGCATGCTGCCCGAAGTAATCGGATCGGTTGAATGGCCGCGAGTACTTCCAATATTGGCGCCCGGTTACCGCGTCGAGCGCTACAACTTCCTGCGCGGTGCCCGCATACATGATGCCGTCAACCACTAACGGCGTGTTCTCCATCTTGGAGTAATCCGGATGGTAGACCCACTTCATCTGGAGCTTCTTGACGTTCGTCCGGTTGATTTGCGTCAGTGGGCTGAACCGATGGCTGTTATACCCGCCTGAGTAAGTGAGCCAGTTCTGCGGCTCTTTCTCGGGGTGGAGCAACCGATCGAACGTAACTTGACCGGGCAAAGCGGCCGCAAAAATCGCATACACGGCGATTCCGCGAAATTTCACGATGAACCTCCTCTCCGGCTTAAGATTTTGTCTTAAGTCGTAGTGAGACGAAGTCTCAAAACATTGAGACTATACATCCACCTATTCACGATGTCAAACGTATTTGGGGTTTATTGAACGACTACGATACGCGCGTTTCACAATGTGGAAGTTCGAATCTGGCGATTACATGTTTGCGAGCAACGCGTCGAGCACCGTCTGCACTTTTGCGTATGGATCGGCGCCGCCGGCCTCAATCGAGTACACTCCCTTGAACCCCATCTCCTTCGAAATTCTGATTGCATTGGCGAAGTCGAATCGTGGGCTCATCTTGACATGACTGACGTTGTAAGAAAGCGGGTATAACAGCCGCAGCCCGCGAGCACGGGTGTCTTCGTCGGGGAAGTTTCCAATGTCGGGATTCACATAAATTCCGGAAGCCCTGATCAACTGCGCCAGCTTTTCCGGTGGCGTGCGGCCGCGGTTCTCCATAACGATCGCGACCTTCTTCGATTTGCTGTAGGCCTTGAGTGTTTTCAGCGCGTCGATGCATGGCGCCAGGTCTTCCGGCAACGCGCGGGTACCCTGATTGACCATAATGCTCGGGCACTCGATCATTGACGCGATATCAATCCATTTTTTCGTGAGATCGACAGCCTTTGCGCGGAGCGCAGGATCGGGCGAGCAAGTGCTGACGATTCCCGCGTAGCCTTTTTCGTCCAGCTCCACTGGCATGTTCACCATCTTCGATTTGGCTGCCTTCAGCCGCCCGCTGAATTTCCTGTAATACGACGGTTCCATCGAGAGGAAATTGATGTTGAGCACATCCACATTGTGGATGTGGTAGCGATCCGCCAGCATTTCGGGGTAATCCATGATGTCGAGTTGTTTCGGCGCAGCTGCATGGCTCCAGTCCCGTACCTCTGTCATGATGGCGTCGAAATCGTTGGACATCACGCTAACGCGGTCCAGCTTCGCCCGTCTAGCGGCATCTTGTGGGCGTGCGATGCCGGCAAAAGGTATGCAGGCCGCGGAGCCGAGAAGAAAGTCACGTCGTCTCATGGCTTAAACAATAATGAACGCCCTACTTGGCTTTCTTTGTAAGTGGCGTCAGAACCAGATTCCGAAACTTAACCGCCCCGTGGTCGCCCTGCAACTCGAGCGAACCCGGCTTACCTTCATAAGGATCGTACGCGATCCCGGTCAGCCCATCGATCACGCCTCTCTCGTACAGCTTCACCCCATTGAGGACCGTCGTGACCTCCATGCCCACCAGCCGGATATCGTATGTCTGCCATTCCCCGGCAGGCTTGCTCGCGTTCACAGGCGGAAGAATTCGCGTATACAGCGCACCGGTGCCATGCATACCAGGCGGCCGGCCAAAATCCGAAGCGATTTGTACTTCGTACCGGCCGCGGAGTCCGATGCCGCTGTTGCTCCGTTCTTCCAGGTTGTATTCGGCATGCAGCTCGAAATTCCAGTACTTCTCTCTCGTCACCAGATCGTCCGCGTGACCCCTGCTCGTCAGGATGCCGTTTTCCACGGTCCAGCCTTCCGCGTTTTCGGTCCGGATGCCAGTCCAGCCGGTCAGGTCCTTACCATTGAAAAGGACGATTGGCTTTCCTTTCATCCAGGTGCCGTCGTCATGCTCATTAATTGCGGGTGCACGCTCACCTGTGAAAGTGAGGTTCTTGGCGCCGGTTACTTTCCCTTCGAGCTTGCCGTTGACATATCGCACCTCGTAGTCCATATGATGCTGCGCCGGAGCCGCCGCTCCTGCAGCGGGCGCCGCGGACTCTCGACCCTGTCGGGTGCGCGCTGGTGGATTCCACGCAAAATGCAGAACGCCGTCCTTAATCGTCAGATCCGGCAATTCATGCAAGCTGCCGTCGGGAAATCCAACGAACGTGGCTTTCACTTCCGGCGTACCGGCGCCCATCACTTCCAGCCACCATGCGCAGGTGACGGTGCAGTTGGGGTTGTTGTGAACGATCAGATCCCAACGGCCGTTGAAATCCTTATCGGCGGCGATGGCATTCAGTGAACACGCCAGAAAGGCGAACGAAACAGCGGAGATCGTTAAGAGACGCATAGTGCGAGACTTCGTCCCAGCAGTTGGGACGTACCTCAGGACGAGACTATACATCCCGCCGCTGATGGGTGTCAAGCGCTATTTGGAGCCGCTACGATTGCGAGAGATCGACGAGCTCACTTTAGCTGAGCCAAATCTTTTTAAGACGAAGTCCCATCTTTCGTGCATAATATATCTGGCCTCGGCAGCCGTGAGCTGCCGTCAGTAACGAAAGTGAGGCATCCATGTTTGAACGCCCCCGCGTAACAATATTCGCCGCCTCGGCAAGCCTTCTCTTCTACGTCCTCGCGCTGCATGCGGAGGCGCCTCCCACAACCCTTCATCCCTTCAACGGCACAAGCCTCGCGGGATGGCATACCCTTGGCGGCGCCACATGGCAAGTCCAAAACGGCGCCATTGCCGCGACCGCGAAGCCTGGCTCCAGCGGTTGGCTTGTTCTCGACAAGGGCTACGAAGACGTCATCCTGAAACTCGCTTTCCAGTGCTCTTCGTGTGAGGGCGGCGTGCTGCTTCGCAATGCGCCTCTCGATGCCGGTCGCACGAGCGGCCTGTACGTGCCGATCTCGGGCGCCGATGCAGCCAACGTGTATCGCGTCTCGCTCGATGCCCAGGGCAACGAACTCGACCGTAAGCTCGTTTCTGCACGCAAGCCACGCAACAGCTTGGCGACCATCACGGATCTAGGTGGCGGCTGGAGTGAGTTCTCTATACAACTTCATGGAGCGATCGCCAATATGACACGCGGCCCGGCGGTTGCAGCGCAGGATACTGGCAGCCCCTACGGCCAGATCGCCCTGGGTCTATCGAAAGGTGATCTTCGCGTCAAAGACATCGCACTTAATAACCTGCTCAACCGCCGCATGGGTCTTCCCACCGAAATCACCGGCGCAGGCTTCCGCCGCTTGCAGCTTACCGACCGTTATTACTCAGAAGGAATCACCGCCGGCGATTTCAATCACGACGGCGTCATGGATGTCGTGGCCGGACCGTATTACTATCCCGGCCCGTCCTTCCAGACTGGCGTCGAAATTTACGCGCCTCGGACCTACAGCATCGGCGCCGCGAATCAAGCCGGCGGCTACACCGACTCTTTCATCCTTTACGCCTACGATTTCAATCACGATGGCTGGACTGACATTCTCAAGGTCAATTATTGCTGCGCCGCGGAAAAGCCCGGCATCTATCTCTACATCAATCCCCAAACCGAGTCACGTCATTGGAACGAATACAGAGTCGCCGACAATGATTCCGAAACCACCGCCTTCGGGGACGTCGATGGCGATGGCAAGCCTGAACTCATCGTGACCCTCGGCCGCGATCCCAATCGCGTGGTCGGATACTCAAAGCCCGATGGGACCGATGTCACAAAACCTTGGACCTTCCATGCCATTTCGTCGAAGGGCTCATACGGCGGCCACGCCGCGGGCTTGGGCGATGTGAACGGCGATGGCAGGACCGACGTCCTGGTTGGAACAGCATGGATTCAGCAGCCGACCGCCGGACCGGAAAGCGGCCTATGGGAAGTTCATCCAGCGCCCTTCGGCCGCGGCAACGACCCGTTTGTGCGCGGTGCCGATATGTTTCTTTACGATGTGAACGGCGACGGTCTTCCCGATGTGATCGGCAGCCTCTTTGCGCATGGGCCCGGTCTCGCCTGGTGGGAGCAGCAGCGCAACGGAGACGCGATCTCCTGGAAGATGCACATGATCATGGACAAGCCCGATGCTACTCCCGAAGAGCGTAAGAACTGGGAGGAAACGGACAAGTCTGTGGCCTTTACCGAACTCCACGGCTTGGCGCTCGCCGACATCGACGGCGATGGAACCAAGGACATCGTCACCGGCAAACGCTGGTGGTCGCATGGCATCGAGTATCCCGAAGACGATTTCGACTCGCCTCCAGTCGTCTATTGGTTCAGAATGGTGCGGAAACCGGGCGGGCAGGTGGAGTTCGTGCCGGGAATCGTGACCAACATCGCCGGCATCGGCACACAGATCGTTGCGGCCGACGTTAACGGAGATGGCCGGCCAGACATTTTGACAGCAGGCCGTCGTGGCGCTTATGTGTACTTGAATACGAGCGCGAAGTAGCGCCTCGCGTATTACGGTATGACGGTCGCTTTGAGAATGTAATCCAACTTCGGAAAATTCTTTTTGAAATACGCGTTGCCGCCATGGGCGGCTTCTTCCTGGCTGGGGCCTTGCCCATCCGGCGCGCCTTCGCCGTAATCCATGTAGACATTCATGATGTTATTCAGCCCCAGGATGACTTCGCCAAATGGAACGAATCCTCTGGAATCCAGATTTTCGCTGTTGTCATGGATATTGATGAAGATATGCGTAGTGCGCTGGTTCGGCTCGCTGGGAGTGGCGAAGACGACCGTGCCGATTTTGTTGGGCATTTTCGGCGGATCGTCCTTAATCTTCACGGCGTCCCAGCGCGCATAGACTTTCGGATCGCCATTGATGCCCCACTGCACGATGTAGTCCTTTAGTGCGCGAAAGAAGGCATTGTTGTCGTAGTAGCCGTGCTTCACCAGATTGTAGAAGTGATCCGCGCCGATGGGCGCCCAATCGCGATGGACCAGAATCACGACATCGCCCTTGGTCGTGGCGAGTTTCACTTTGTATTCGGCCGGCGCGGGGCGCTCCTTAACAGGTGCACTACCACTGCAAGCGGCCAACGCGCAAAGGATCGAGAGAAGAAGAGCGCAGCGGTGCGTCATTTCGCGTCCCTCCAATTCGGACCGCTGCCGGTATCCACGGCGAGCGGAACGGAAAGTCGATATACGGATTCCATTTCGGTTTTCACCAATTCTTGCAGATCGTCTTTTTCCTCCGGCGGCGCTTCGAACACGAGTTCGTCATGTACTTGCAGGAGCATCCGGGATCGCATTTTTTTCTCTTCGAGCTGGCGGGCGATACGGATCATAGCCATTTTGATGAGATCCGCGGCAGTGCCCTGCAGAGGTGTGTTGAAGGCGGTCCGTTCGGCGAAGGCGCGGGCGGATGGATTGCGGCTTTGCATGTCGGGAATGGGACGGCGGCGGCCCAGCAGCGTTTTCGCGACGCCGCTCTGACGAACTTCTTCGAGGACCTGCTCTTTAAATTCCAGGACACCCGAGTAGCGCTCGAAGTAGCGTCCGATATAGATTTCAGCTTCCTTGCGGCTAATCGATAATTGCTGCGCCAGTCCAAAAGGCGTTTGCCCGTACACGATTCCGAAGTTAACGGTTTTGGCGGAACGGCGCATATCGGGCGTGACCATCAGCGGATCTACGTTGAAGACTTCCGCTGCCGTGCGCGTGTGAATGTCTTCACCGCGGATAAAGGCATCCGTGAGCAATTTGTCACCGGACATGTGCGCCAGCAGGCGGAGCTCGATTTGGGAGTAGTCGGCAACCACCAGATGCCAGCCTTGCTCTGGCACGAAGGCGGAGCGAATCTCGCGGCCCTCCTGGGTGCGGATAGGAATGTTTTGCAGATTGGGATTGGATGAAGACATGCGGCCGGTGGCGGCGCCGGCTTGATTAAATGTCGTGTGCAAGCGGCCAGTTTCGGCGCGGATGAGAAGCGGAAGCGCGTCGATATACGTGCCCTTCAGTTTGGTGAGTTGGCGGTAGTCGAGCACGTGCTGGGCGACAGGATACGCGGCAGCGAGCCCTTCGAGCACGTCAGCGGCCGTCGAGATCACTTTGCCCTTGCCGTATTTCACCGGAGACGGAAGATTCATCTCTTCGAACAGCACCTTGCCCAACTGCTGCGGCGAATTGAGGTTGAACGGATGGCCGGCGAGGTCGTAAACCTTCTGCGCGAAGGTTTCGATGCGTTCGGAGAGGCGCGTAGACAATTCCGACAAAACGGCAGTGTCCACACGGATGCCGTTCTTCTCCATTTGGGCAAGAACCGGCGCGAGCGGCAGATCGATGTCGCCATAGACGCTATCGAGTTCCTGCGGCGTAAGCTGCGGCCGCAGCATTTCGGCAATGGCCAAAGTGGCTTCGGCCTGCTGCTCGGCGGCGGCATTCAGTTTGCGATCGAGAAAGCGCTCCGCAACCGCTTCGGGGGAACAGCCGCCCGGATCGGCGCAAAGCAGGAAGGCGTAAAGCATCACGTCGTCCACCACGTTTTTCGGCTGAATATCAATGGACGCGGCGGCGAGCAGGAACGCCTTGTAATCGTGTACGACTTTTGGGATCGTTTCCGATTCAAATACGGGGCGCAGCGATTCAAGCAAAGAAAGAGGAACAGCGCGGCCGACACCGGTGCGATAGGCGAGACCGGCGAACGAATTTGTCAGATCGAGAGCTACAGCGAGGGGCGCCTCGGGTGGACGAGCCGCCAGCCACTCGGTGACGGCGGCGGGATCGGAAAGCGTGGCGTAATCGCGAGTGGCGCTATCGTCTTCGGCAGGCAAATCTTTCAGCAGGCTGAAGAACTCGAGTTCCTTATAGAAAGCCTTGAGCGTGGAATTGTGGAACGGCTGCGTGCGAAGCGCTTCGAGATCCCATTCGATGGGGACTTTGGTATCGATCGTGGCGAGCTGTTTACTGAGTTCGATCTGCTTGCGATTGTTGAGCAGACTCTCGCGATACATCTTGCGCTCCACTTCGGAGGCGCGTTCCAGGAGCGCTTCCACGGAGCCGAAGCGGGCGATCAACTCGCGCGCGCCTTTATCGCCGATGCCGGGGGCGCCGGGAATATTGTCGATCGAATCTCCTTTGAGCGCGAGCAGGTCCGCGACCTGCTTCGGCTTCACGCCCATAAACTGCTCGGTCTTCGCTTCGTCGTACCATTCGTCGTCCTTCATGGGGTTGAGCATGAAGACACGCTGGTTGACTAGTTGAAGCATGTCTTTATCGCTCGAGACGATGATGACTTCGAGCGGCTTCTTGGGCTCGCGGCAGGCGATGGCGCCGATGACGTCGTCGGCTTCATAGCCCGGAAACTGGAGCACCGGGATCTGCATGGCGTCGAGCAGGCGGCGGATGTAGGGAATCTGCTGGCCCAGATCGTGCGGCATCTCGGTCCGATTCGCTTTGTATTCGGCAAAGCTCTCGGAGCGAAAGGTGGGTTCGCTGCTTTCAAAAATAGCGGCGATGTAATCCGGTTTGAGGCCGGTAATCAGCTTTCGCAGCATGTTGTGGAAGATGAAGACGGCTTCGGTCGAAAGACCGCCGCTGGTGCGCATAGGCGGCGCGCCCGAGCGGGCGCGGGCGTGGTACGCGCGAAAGATAAAGCCGAAGCTATCGATGAGGAAAAGACGAGGAACTGGCAATAACTACAGGATAAAAGGATGATGGTTAGGAAATGAACTTCCGGTATCCGATCTTTCTGGATTTGTCGGGCAAAACCTGCCTGGTAGTGGGAGAAGGGCACGAGATCGCCGGCAAGGTGCGGGGGCTGGTAGATGCGGGCGCGACGGTGCGTTACGTGAATCCGCGCGCCGAGGCGGCGATCGAAGCGTTAGCGGCGTCTGGCATGATTTCTTGGCAGCGGCGCGAATTCGAAGAGCACGATCTGGACGGATGTTTTTTGGCGATCGCGGATTGCGAAGACAATGCGGAGATTTTTCGCCTGGCCGAAGAGCGCCGGGTATTGATCAATGCAGTCGACGATCCTGAGCATTGCCGGTTCAGTTTCGGCTCAGTACATCGGCAAGGCGATTTGACGATTGCGATTTCGACCAACGGCGCGGCGCCTGCGCTGGCGGTCCGATTGCGCGAGCGGCTGGAACGGGACATCGGAGCAGAATATGGAGAATTGCTGCGGATGTTGCGGGATGCTCGGGATGAGATCGGGTCGCGGGTAACAGATTTCAGCGCGCGACGGGCGCTTTGGTACCGGATTGTAGATTCGGACATTCTGGACGAACTGCGCCGGGGGCGGCGGGAAGAAGCCGAGCGCACATTGCGGCAGATGATCGAAGAAGCGGTTTAAGTGGGAATCGTCATAACACCGGCGAGTACGAGCGCAAGCGAGGCTAAGGCCGCGCCCAGCATGACCCATAACGTATCCCAAGCGGTGAAGATAAGCAGCGCAAGGCTCACGGCAGCGATGATATAGAGCGGCGGATTGCGGAGGGCGTCCGCGCTCAAAGGCAGCGTGGCGGAAAGACTGACGCCGGCGCTCGCAATGACGATCGCGCGCAGGGCGCTCTTGGCACGCGGGTCGTCGATTCGGCGTCTGGCGAAGAGCAGCAGAGGAATTACGAGAATCGCCGGCGTAACAACCGCCAGCCAACCGGCAACCGCTCCGGGCACTCCGGCGGCAAAGTATCCGACCGCAATGAGATAGAGTCCCTTGGGACCCGGAGTGCTTCGACCGACGACCAAGGCCGTGTTGAGCTGATGGTCCGTCAACAGATGGCGTTGGACGACGAAATCATGGCGCACAATCGGCAGAGCGGCTAGTCCGCTAAAAGAGCTGAGAGTCGCTTTTAGAAGCAACAGATAAACGACGAGAAAACTCATTGCGCCGGTCCCTTCCAGAAAAATCCCACGACTCCGGCGAGGAGAAGCACAGCCAAAGGCGGCCAGCCCGCAAGGAGCGACAACGCGATGGAGGCTGCAACGATGACGAGTGTCTGGAACAGGTGAGGCCGGTCCAAATAAGGGCGGACCAGCAGCCAAAAGCTTGCGAGCAGAGCGCCTACCGATGCGGCCAGAGCGCCCGCTATGGCAGCCTGAAAGAAACGGTTGCGGGACCAGGAGTCAAATCCGACCGTGACGAGAGCGACCAGCACACAACACGGCACGGAGGCGACGAGAAGGGCAGCCAGTGCGCCTCGCCAACCAAGCAAAAGCCATCCCGAAGCGGTGGAGAAGGCGAATAGATTTGTGCCGGGGGTGACGCGGGCCAGCGCGTAGCAAAGTCCGAACTGCAGCGTATCGTACCAGCGGCGGCGCTCAACGATCTCGCGCTGCAAGGCGGCGGTGGTCGCGCTGCCTCCGCCGAAGGTGAAGTTTCCGATGCGGAAGAAGACGGCGCTCAGTTGCGCAAGCGAGGGCTTCACGCTAACAGCACTTCGCGTTCCCATACTTGGCGCGATAACGGCGTTCGGTGAATCGCTTCCATTCGGCAGCCGAGGCACTGTGCCCAGTCAATTCGAGATAGCGCGCATAGGCACGCTCATCCGACAATTCACGCGCCAGGGAGAGAGCGAAAGAGAGAAGCCGTTTCAGCCGCTTCATATGCCCTCCGCTTCGAGCTGCGATGGAATAAATGGCGACTCCGAGCTGACCGCGACGCGTGTGCCGCGCAGCAAACCGAACCAGACGCGCGCAGAATCGAGAACGATGATCGCGACGAGCACCAGGAATACGGCACACACGATCGCATCGAGACGTTCATTGAAGATCACGGCATGTGTTTGGGCAACCCGGGTCGCTGCGATTTTACCGGTCGCCAAGGCATTTTCGAGGGCCGCGGCATGCGAGAGAAAGCCGAGCCTCGGATCGTCCGCAAAAATCTTTTGCAGGCCGGCGGTAAACGTCACCGCCACCAGCCAGAGAAGCGGCGCGAGCGTGATCCACATGTAGCGGGCACGATGCATTTTGACGAGGACGGTCGTCGCGACGCATAAGGCGACAATGCTGAGCAATTGATTCGAGATCCCGAAGAGCGGCCAGAGCGAATTGATGCCGCCTAACGGATCGATAACACCCTGATACAAAAAATAGCCCCAGGCGGCGACCACAACGGCGCTCGCGGCGATGGCGCCGGGCATCCAGCCGATTCTTCCCCAAGGCTTGTGAATATGGCCAAGCAGATCCTGCAGCATGAAGCGGCCAACGCGTGTGCCGGCATCGATGATGGTGAGGATGAAGAGCGCTTCGAACATGATGGCGAAGTGGTACCAGAAGCTGAGCAGCGTATCGCGCAGGCCGGGTGTGTTGAAGACGCCGCTAAAAATTTGGGCCATGCCGAGAGCCAGTGAGGGCGCGCCGCCGGTACGGCCGAACAGACTGGTTTCGCCCACACTATGAGCCGACTGCGCCATGGTGGCGGCAGTCACCGGATAATGCCAGGAGGAAATGGTGGCAACGGCAGCTTGCGGCGTGGTGCCGACCACACCGGGCGGTGAGTTGACGGCGAAGAATACGCCGGGGTCCAGCGACGCTGCGGCTACCAGCGCCATCACGCCGACGAATCCTTCCAGCAGCATGGAACCGTAGCCGATGGGCCAGGCGTGCCACTCTTTGGCAATCATTTTCGGAGTGGTTCCCGAGGAAATCAGCGCGTGGAAGCCGGAGATGGCGCCGCAAGCGATGGTGATAAAGCAAAACGGAAAGATTTTCCCGGCGAAGATCGGACCGGTGCCATCAGTGAATTGAGTGAGCGGAGGCAAGGCCAGGCGCGGATGACTGAAGAAAATGCCGAAAGCGAGCAGGAAGATTACGCCAAGCTTGACAAAGGTGCTGAGATAATCGCGCGGCGCAAGCAGGAGCCAAACCGGCAGCGTACTGGCGAGGAATCCGTAGACCACAATCGCTCCCGCAAGGGCGAGCCCGCTCAAAGTGAACCAGGAGGCCCACGTGGGAGACGCCGCCACGAGCTTGCCGCCATAGATCGTGGCGAGCACGAGCAGAAAACCGCCGACGGAGCATTCCAGAACCTTGCCCGGGCGAATGAAACGCAAGTAGAGGCCCATGAGCAGCGCCACCGGCATGGTCATGGCGATGGTAAATGTTCCCCAGGGACTCCCGCGCAGCGCATTGACAACTACTAAAGCCACCACAGCGAGCAGTATGACCATAATCAGCAGAACGGTGACCAGCGATATCAGGCCGCCCACTTTTCCGATTTCTTCGCGCGCCATTTGCCCGAGTGTCTTGCCATCGCGCCGCATGGAGCAAAAGAGAATAATGAAATCCTGTACCGCGCCGCCGAGAACGGCTCCAAACAGAATCCAAAGCATGCCCGGCAAATAGCCGAATTGCGCGGCCAGGGTGGGGCCGACTAACGGACCAGGGCCGGCGATGGCAGCAAAGTGGTGGCCGAACAGAATCCATTTGTTGGTCGGCTCGAAATCGTGGCCGTCGCGCAGGCGCTCGGCGGGCGTGGCGCGGCGGTCATCGAGCATCATAACCTTGGCCGCGATGAACTTGGCATAAAAACGAAAGCCAAGCAGGAAGAAAGACGCGGCGTCGACCACCAACCAAAGGCTATTTACGGACTCGCCTCGATGGCCGGCGATGACACCCAGGCAGATAGCGGCGAGCACGGAGAGCGCCGCGAAGAACAGTACCGAAAGATGACGGCGCATGCTAGAGACGAGCCACCGTGGCGATAGCGCTGGCCAGTAAACAGGCCAATAGCGAACCGATCGCGAGACCCACGATTGCCTTGCTTGCCGCCGACTTGCGGCTGTCCTCCAGGCGAATGGCGACGACCGGCGCGGGATGAGGGGAGGGATTGCGGCTGGGGAATTGCTCGGTGGCTTCGAGCGGTATTTCGATGACTCGTTTCACGCGCGGCTCGAGCGAACCGGAACGAAGATCGAGAGGCTTGCGCAAACCCACAGTTAAGAGCGCGTTACCGGCATCGGAGACCGCGCCGATGTGCTGGCGTGGAACCCAGATTTCGCGGCCGGTCTTGGCGTTAATTACCTGTACTTCTGAGCGTGAGCCGGTTCCGAGGATCCACTCATTTGGGTCGGCATTCTTGATGGCTGGGTAAAAGGCAAAGCGGCGCGGACCGATATAGTCGAGCGGCGAAGGCACAAACGGCGCTGACACGGTTCAATTTTAGCCGAAAGCGAAAGTCAGTGCCCGGCAGCCATTAAGGAACCGCGAGGGTCGCGGCTGGCCTTCGTTGCTTTGCAAAGCCGATGCCGCCCCAAGACAACACAATCACATAGTTCAGAGCCTGGAACATCAGGATATAGGCAATGGCCGCGCTACGGCTGAGGCCAAAAGGCGTCAGTATACTAACGGCAACGAATTGGTAGATTCCTACGTAGCCGGGCGTCGAGGGTAATGCGCTGCCGAGAGCGAGCCCGGCAGTGAGGAGAAATGCCATAGGAAGCGTGATCCGTACGTGCATGGATTGCGCCAGGACCATAGTAGTGACCGCATCCGTGCTCCAGATAATGGCTGTAAGCAGGACGAAGCGGGCGAGCCGGCTGTAATCGTGGAAACTCCGGATTCCCTGTAGGCCGTTGCGCAGAACGCCCTCCACTCGGGCCCGCAGCTTGGGCGGCAATGGCAGCAGCCCAAGGAACTTAAACCAGAAGACTTCAAATGCGGGAATAAGGATGATACCTGCAACTCCGCAGAACCCGAGAATCGCGAACGGTCTGGCAGCGCTCGCTAACCAACCAGGACGATCCTTCAGCGTCAGCAGGACTACCGAGCTAATCGTTATAACCGCGATCGCGTCTACGACACGTTCCGAGAGGGCTGTCGTGAGGACGAATGCCTTGCTCATCCCCGTACGGCTGCTGATCATCAGACTGCGAACGACTTCGCCGGCGCGCGCAGGCAGAACGTTGTTACCCAGGTAACCCGCTGAGGTTGCCCAGAAAGCGAGCGGAATGCTGACATTGCCTTCGGCCGAAAGGATCACGCGCCAGCGGTACGCGCGCAAAAATAACGCTGTGGTCATCAGAGTGAAAGCCAGGAAAACAAAAAGCACTCGGGCCGAGCTGAGAGTGATCCAGACTTGCCGCCACTCGATGCCGCGCAGCGAATAATACAACAGAACGCCCGCCAGGATGAGGGAGGCAATCCAGTAGATTGCCCTTTTCGATCTCTGAGCAGGAGATTCAGCAGTTTCCGGCATGCAGTAGCAGTTTAGCCCGGACCAATCCGCGAATGGCGGCAGTCGCCTCCGTTATGCGCCTCTACTGAGAAGGGAAACGCATGCTCTACACTAAATTCTGAGACGTTTCGACAAGGTATGAAAGTTTGATTTCTTCGACCGTAAGCGAAGTCGCGCTGGATTCACAAGCCGCGGCAAGACGCTCCTTTTTGCTCGTCTTTTCCTGCACTTTGATAGGCGCACTGGCGCAGATTTTGCTAAAGCAAGGCACTGCGCAACTGGGTGAGCACCATCTCCACCTTACGTTAGGCCAAGTGGCGCGCCGGCCGGAGCTTTTTGTTGAATTTAGCCTCGGTGTCATTTCTAATGCAAAGCTATTCCTAGGCTATTGCCTCTATGGAGTGATGACATTCCTGATGGCCGCAGCTCTGAAGGGGCGCGAACTGTCGCGGCTGTACCCAATCATTGCCTTGACATATGTTTGGGTCACAATCCTTTCGCTGTTTCTTCTTCCGAATGAACACCTGAACTTCTTTCGGAGTATAGGAATTGCGTTCATTGTGGCCGGAGTATCAATCCTGGGGCTCAAGAAATAAGCATGAAGACACCAATGAGCTCCATTATTCTGGTCCTGTTCGGTTCCTTCATCGGATCGTTTGGGGCAGTATTCCTAAAGCTAGGCGCGGAATACATGCACGGAAGCTTGAAGCGCATTTTCAGCAATTATTGGCTCGCCACCGGCATTGTCCTCTACTTGCTCTCGTCGGTGTTTTACATGATGGGTGTAGCGCAAGGACAATTGACGGTCCTCTATCCCATGGTGTCCATCGGGTATATTTGGGCGATTCTTTGGGCGCGGCTGTTTTTCAAGGAGCCGTTTACGCGAGCTAAAATCGGCGGCTTGGCGGCGATTATTGTTGGTGTGGCGCTGATTAATTTGGGGAACGCTTAGATTCTAGCTCGGCAATTCTGAGGAATTTGTTTCGCAGAATTGCCCGGCTTGAGCTTTCAGCGGCCAGGCGTCAGCTTGTAGCTCTTAAGAAAGCCGGTGAGCATGCGGTTTCAAGCTGAGAGCTTATTGCTGGTTAGCCTTAGTCTGGCAATTGCCGGTAACATTAGGGGATGCTCACAAAGCATCCGAAAATCACTACCAATGGAACAGATTTCCGTTCCACGAGATGTGCAGCGGAAGCTGGGAATCGGCCCTAACTCCGAAGACATCCATCGCGCTTTGTTCAGCGTGCCTCCTGAAAGCCACAGCAATCCAAGAATTGAAAGCGGGCATTCGTCGCCACATTCGAAAACGTCATACGCGCCATTGACGCATAGTTGAGTCGAACGTTCGGGTTTTCGATTGATTACGCGCGGCGACATCAAGACGCTACTCTGCGTGTTGGACAATTGGCAGAGGAACTTACGATGAAAAACCTATATTCATGTTCAGCCACGCGGCCGATCCTGCTCGGTGTACTGGCACTATCCGTCGCCTTGGGGAGCGCTTTCGCGCAAAATCGCGCGATCGGATTCAAGCAAGGAATGCCATTCAGCGAGGGCGTCGTGGCAGGCAATACGCTCTACGTCGCTGGACAACAAGGGCCCGACGCGCACGGTAAAGTGACTGGCACTGACATTACAGTGCAAACGACGAATACTATTGCTGCAATCAAGAAGATTGTGGAACAGGCAGGCTTTCAGATGACGGACATCGTCTCGGTGACGGTGTACATCGCCGATTTGAACGATGTGCCGAAAATGAACGAGACTTACAAGAAGCTAATGCCCGATCCGAAGCCGGCGCGCGCAACGGTGCAAGTGGCAGGATTAATCGGCGGAGCTAAGATTGAAATCTCCGCAATCGCCGTAAAACACTAGCTACGAGCCGGCCGCCGCCGGTCGTTTTGCAATATGCTCCCGCCAGGTCGCCATGAAACTGCCAAATGCGTTTTTCGGAGGACGGCGTACGGCAAACACCAGCAGGCTGGCGGCGGTCCAGATGAAAAAGACGGCCGTGATCCAATCGCGAATCCCCTCGCCAAAAAATGCCGGCAAGATAAACTGGACCGCGAACAGAACAAACATGGCGAGCGCTTCCCACCAGGTAAATTCCATATTGATCAAGAAAACCATGGCTACCGCGCTCTGACCAATGGTCAGAAGAAGCTCGGTCTCCTGGGCGGAATCGAAGACGATTGGAGTGGGAGCGCCATTGCTCATGGAAAATACCACGGGCAGCATCGCGACAAGTAAAGTCCATTGGTTGATGTTGCTCGAAGTGATGTTCATGAGCGCAATTCTGGCTTTTCGTTCCTGACGCGCGAAATAGAAAGTGGATGCCAATTCCGGAAACTCGGAAATCACAGGCGCAAGCCATTGGATCACGATGAAGCTCGGAAGGCCGGCGGCCGCGGCAACCGCGACCAGGCTGCCCAGAAACGGCTCAGCAGTGAAGTAGATCAATATGCCGCCTCCGGCAAAACAAGCGGCAATGGCAAGAATACGGGTCGTACGCGGCGCACGCACAATCGAGCGTGGGATGGCTTCGAGGTCTTCGACGCCTTCGTGACTCTGCGGAGGCAGGCGGGTCAGCAGCAGCAGATACGCAAGGTAGAAGGCGACCAGGACAACCGCGTCGTAGAGATGGAGGTTCCCTTTCCACCAGATAAAGAGAGCATAGATAAGCGGAAGGACAAGACCGACCACTTCGATGCTGTGCTCTGGATCGAGATGAATCTTGCGAAGCGGCGCGCGTCGGCGGCGGCGATGGACGGTTGCGGCGGTGAGATAAATCACCGGCCATGCCAAACCCGTCAGCAAACGCAAAGCGCCGGTGAGATTGGCGAGCAACAGATCGGTCTGCTGTTTCCAGGCAAGAACGGCCTCGACGGCGAACTCGGGGAGCGTTTGCATCCAGGCGAGGATGGCAAGCGCGAATCCTTGGGCGACAAAAAATTGCGCGGACTCGGCGCCCCAGGCAATCAGCAGCGAGGCAATAAGGATGCAGGGCGCCGTCCAAAGCGCGGCCCAGGGACTAGTTTCCGACAGCGACGTGGCGACCAGCAGCAGCGCGAAGCCGGAAAAACACCTAACTGAATACGACCGTGGCATCTGTGTGTAGACGCGCCGTTATGCGCGAGTGCTTCTCGAACAACGCAGACTTTGCGGGAAAATCGGTGCGGTAATGGCCGCCCCGGCTTTCTTCACGGGCGAGCGCAGCCACGGCAATTAACGAGGCCACCTGGTGCATATTCCTTAGCTCGAAGGCAGCGCGGTCGGGCGACGACAAGGGCTCGAACCTGCGCGCGGCAAGACGTTTTGAGGCGGCTGCAAGCTCAGGGCCGCTGCGCAGCACACCGCAAGAGTTCCAGGCAATCGCGCGCAGGTCGCGCTCCGTAATGGCGGGAAAGAGAGAGGCCCGTGGAACCGCCGTTATCGATGGCAATGCCGAGACGGCGGCCATAGCCCGGCCCGCGCGCGCGCCAAACACAACGCCTTCGAGAAGCGAATTGCTAGCCAGGCGATTGGCGCCGTGCACACCTGTGCAAGCCGCTTCGCCGGCGGCAAACAGGCGCGGCAGAGTGGTCTGGCCGTCGAGATCCGTCTGCACGCCGCCCATTGCATAATGCGCGGCAGGCCGCACCGGAGCAAGCGACTTCTCTAGATCGACGCCGTAGGTTAAACAGGTCTCAAAAATTCGCGGGAAGCGCTTGCGAATGAAACCCGCCGGTAAATGCGTCAAATCGAGAAAGGCGCTTGCATCGCCGCTTGCGCGCAGTTCCAGCACGATGGAACGGGAAACGACATCCCGCGGAGCAAGTTCTTTCAAGGGATGATAGCGCTCCATGAAACGTTCGCCACTGGCATTGCGAAGATACGCGCCTTCACCGCGCAGCGCTTCACTCAAAAGAAAGCGCGGGGCGTTCGGAACAAATAGAGCGGTGGGATGGAACTGTACAAATTCGATATCTTCCACCGCGGCTCCGGCACGGAAAGCGCATGCGACGCCATCGCCGGTAGCAACGTCCGGATTGGTGGTATTTTCGAATACCCGCCCGAGGCCGCCGGTGGCCAGGAGAACGGCGCGAGCCTGTATGGCAATCGTCGATTGCGTTGTGCTATCGAGCGCCACGACACCTATGACTTCGCCGTCGTGAAGCAGCAAGTCCGTTACGGCGGAAAAACTCTGAAAGGCTACGTTTTCGAGGGAAGCGGCTTTGCGCCGAAGCGTGCGGGCAATCTCGCGGCCGGTAGAATCGCCGTGCGCGTGCAGAATGCGGTTGCGGCTGTGCGCGCCTTCGCGAGCAAACAAGAGCCGTGTTCCTTCGCGATCGAACGCGGTTCCCCATTCGATGAGCTGCTCTATAGCAGCCGGCGCTTCTTCGACCAGGGTGCGCACGGCTTCGGCGTCGCATAGCCCGTCGCCGGCCACGAGAGTGTCCTGCTCGTGGAGTTCTACTTCGTCGTCATCATTGAGTGCGACGGCAATGCCGCCCTGAGCGTATTCGGACGACGATTCACGCAGGCTGTCTTTGGCGATAACCAAAACGCGGCCGGCCGAAGCGAGTTCGATGGCGGCGCGAAGGCCCGCGACGCCTGCGCCAACGACGATGAAATCGGTTTGTACGTGCGGCTTGGAGGCGTCGATACACAATGTTATAGCAAGCGGCTCCATGAGAGTGCGGATGGTACAACGGGATCACATGCCGAGTTTTGCCGTCCAGACTGAGCAGCGAGTGTACGAAAACATCGTGGAACGAGGCGCTATTCGCCGCGCACGAGAGTTCGTTGGAGCGCGCTGCGCCAAGTGTTTCGCTGTGACCACCGAAGACGTCTGGCGGCTGCATGGAGAAAAGCTCCGGACGCAATTTCCCGATGGCCTTAATGTCCTCTTCTTCCCCGGCGGAGAGGCGAACAAGCGCTTCGCACAAGTCGAAACACTGGCCGAGCAGATGCTCGAACGCGGCGCCGACCGCGGCAGTATTGTCATCGGCTTTGGGGGCGGCATCGTTACGGACGTGAGCGGATTTCTGGCCGCAATTTTCATGCGCGGCGTACCGGTGCTGCAGATTCCCACGACCTTACTCGCGCAGGTGGACGCAGCCACCGGCGGTAAAACAGGGGTCAATCTGCGCAACGGAAAAAATCTGCTGGGAAGCTTTCATCAACCCGTAGCGGTGCTGATCGATCCCGAAGTGTTGTCCACTCTGCCGTTGAATGAGTATCGCGCTGGATTGTTCGAGGTGGTGAAATGCGGGATTATTCGCGACCGGGCGCTATTCGAGCTGCTGGAACGCGAGCCGGATCGAGTACTCGAGCGGGAACCGGCGGCGGTAGACGCTTTGATCGCCGGGGCGGTAAAAATCAAAGCCGAAGTCGTCACCGCCGATGAGCGCGAAGGCGATTTGCGGCGGATCTTGAATTTCGGCCATACGGTGGGGCATGCAATCGAAGCTGAGACCGAATATATACGCCTGCTGCATGGCGAAGCTGTAGCCTGGGGGATGCTCGCCGCAACTCGTCTGACGGAATTGCTGGGCATGCTGGCGAGCGGCGAAGCCGAGCGCATCCGGCGAACCATTTGCCGCTACGGTCCGCTGCCTTCGGTGCGCGATCTGCAACCCGATCGTCTACTCGGGCGATTGGCGAGCGATAAGAAGACTCTTGCCGGAAAAGTGCATTTTGTGCTGCCGACAAAGATCGGCGAAGTCAAAATTGTCTCTGGCGTGGAGGAAGCGGTAATACGGAAGGCCATCGCCGAAACACTCGAGCGGACTTCGTGAAGGTCGCGGCAGGAACAACTCCGCCCGGAACTTCGAACGAACGGGAAGCGGCCGGATGGGTGCGGCGCATGTTCACCGACATTACGCCGCGTTACGACTTACTGAACCATCTGCTGTCGTTTCACATTGACCGTGGATGGCGTAAGGCGTTGGGGGACTGCCTGGAGTCAGTGCTCAAACGCAACGACGCCCGCATACTCGACCTCTGCTGTGGAACGGGAGACGTGTTGTTTCACTTGGAGGACCGCGGCGCAGCGCAGATCGTCGGCGCAGATTTTTGCCATCCCATGCTGGTTTCGGCAAACCAAAAGGCTGCCGCACGCGGCCGTGCAGCGCAGCTCCTGGAAGCCGACGCGCTGGAGCTGCCGCTTGCCGATAATTCGCTCGATGCCATTTCCATTGCGTTCGGCTTTCGCAATCTGGCAAATTACCGCGCTGGACTCGCGGAGTTTCAGCGAGTGCTCAAGCCGGGAGGAGTGCTGGCCATTCTCGAGTTCTCCCATCCGCGCAGCTGGCTCATGAAGTCGTCTTATGGCTTCTATTCGCGCGTTGTGGTACCGGCTGTTGGCGCCCTGGTATCCGGTTCGCGGGAAGCGTATGGCTATTTACCGGAATCTATCCGAATGTTTCCCGCAGCCGGAGAATTGCGCGCGATGCTCGAAAGCAGCGGCTTTGTACAAACGAATTTTGAACTGCTAACCGGCGGAATTGCCGCGCTGCACACCGGACGGAAGGCCGCGGACGCCTCCGGCTAAGGAACGATTGATTTCTTCCCTGAGTTCGAGATTACGGACCAGACGCAGCAGGTAATTGGGATGCAGACCCAAGAGCTTGGCCGCCTGCTTGTAATCGCCGTTGCCCTGCACATAAGCATCGAGGATGGCATCGCGCTTAGCTTGCCCGACTGAATGATGATACTTGGCTTCGGCATCGCGGGGCGCCGTCTCGAGCAGGTTTTCCGGCAGATCTTCCGGCAGTACCCATTCCGAAACGCCTAATACGACTGCGCGCTCCATCGCGTTTTCGAGTTCGCGAACATTGCCCGGCCAGGAGTATTGAGAGATCATATGCAGCACCTCGGGCGACAACCCCTCGACGTGACGCTTACAGCGTTCGGCGGAGCGGCGCAGAAAAAATTCGGCAAGACGCGGGATATCGTCCTTGCGGTCGCGCAGCGGGGGCGAATGAAGCGTAACTACATTGAGGCGATGATATAGGTCTTCGCGAAAGCGACCTTCGGCCACATCGGCGGCAAGATCGCGGTTCGTGGCCGCGATGATTCGGATATCGAGAGGATAGGCTTGCGTGCCGCCGACACGCTCGAATTCGCGCTGCTGCAGAACGCGCAGCAGTTTTGCTTGGAGACCGGCGGCAAGTTCTCCTACTTCGTCGAGAAAAATCGTTCCTCCTTGTGCCAGCTCGAAACGGCCGCGCTTGAGAGCGATGGCGCCGGTGAAAGCGCCTTTCTCGTGACCGAACAATTCGCTTTCAAACAAAGTCTCGCTCAAAGCGGCACAATTTACGGCGACAAATGGCCGCTCGGAGCGAGGACTTTTCTGATGTAAGGCGCGGGCAACCAGCTCTTTGCCAGTTCCGCTTTCGCCGGCGATCAGAACCGTGGTATCGCGCGGAGCAACGCGCTCGATCAGATCGAGCAGCCGGCGAATGACCGGACTGCTGCCCACGATCCCGGTTTGGACGGCGATCTGTTCCTCCAATAAAGCTTTTTCCGCTTTGAGGGTCTCGACCTCGCGATTTGCCTCGAAGCCAATGGAGCTGAGAGAAGCCGCCGCTGTGAGTGTTTCGAGGTGTGCCGATAAATGCGCCGCTTCGCGATCGGCGATCCGCACGAGAAGCGCGCCACCCAATGCGCCCGCCAGGTAAAGCGGCACGCCGGCAATACGGGAGTCTGCGTTCACGAATGCGCCTTCTTCACACACGCGGGCGACGGCCGGCGCGAAATCGACGGCGTGTTTTGCGGCGCACTCGGTCCAGCGGGCTTGCAACTCCGCCGCGCTCGTGCCCAGCAGCAGGACGCTGTCGTCAATCGGAATCAAATCTCCGATCAAACGCAGTATTTGGTTTTGCAAAAGCGTGTTTTGCTCATCCTCCATGCCGGCGGCCAGGGCGCGCGACAGGAAAACAAGGGAACATGCCGCCAACAAAGTGGGCTTAGTATCGCGAGTAGGCACGGCCGGCTGCGCATCGGGCTGCGCTTCACCGGAACGGAACAGAAGGATCGTTTTGCCGATGCCAAGTTGATCGCGATCTTCGAGCCATCGTTCGGCCGAACGCATTCCGTTCACATACGTGCCAAGCGAGGAGCGCAGGTCGGTAACCAGATAACGCGTCCCTTGCCGGCGTATCTGGCAGTGACGCCAGCCGATCTCCGCATCGGTCAGTACGAGTTTCGATCCGGGAGCACGGCCGATCAGGATTTCGCCCTGATCCAGGGGCAAATGAGTTCCAGCGAGCGGACCATTCACAACGATGAGTTCCGCGCTCATAGCAGATTTGACATAGTGTAGCGGAAAAGGATCTCAGGCCGATTCCAGAACAACGAGTTCCTCGCTCGCGGACTCCGCGTTCTCGCTGTTTTCGTCCAAGTTGAGAAAACGCGTATCGAGGAGCCGGCTGTGCTCGATATTGCCCATGGCGGATAGCAAAGTCTCCTTCAAAAACGGATGATCTTTTTCCATTTCGGCAAGCATATCGCGCAAAGTCCGGCGCACCGTCCCCGTTTTTTGAGAACAGCCGCAGGGAATGACCGGCGCACCGAGAAGCCCGGCAAAATCACGCGTGAGATTTTCAGTGACGTACACCAAAGGACGGATCAACCGGAACTCGCGTTTGCTTGACCAGGTGATGGGAGGAAGCGCGCTGGTCCGCCCAGTGAACATAGCGTTCCGCAGGAACGATTCGCAAAAATCGTCGGCGGTATGGCCAAACGCAACAACGTTGGCCCCCAGATTTCGCGCGACCTCATAGACTGCGCGCCGGCGAAAACGGCTGCATACGTCGCAACCGTGGCCGGGCTGCTCCGTCAAAAGTTTCAAAGAGGGCTTGTCTTCGACGTAGGTCCAATCGAACCCGCGATCGAGCAGGTAGCGCCCGACCGCTTCGATAGGCTGGAGAAACTTGCCTTGTTCAATGGTGAACGCACAAATCGTGAAATCGATCGGCGCGCGTTTTTGCAAACGGGAGAGGGCTTCGAGCAGCGTGAGGGAATCCTTGCCGCCTGACACGCCCACGGCGACGCGGTCACCGGGACGGATCATGCGGAAGCGCGCGATGGCTTCGCCGGCCTTACGCAGAACTGTTCTCTCAACATCCACTTTTCTCCACGATACATGACTGGCATCCTTAATCCGCACACAATAGGCCCCTGGTGGCGGCGCATCTGGAACGAGATCCGGCCTGGGATGGAGGCGCGGCGTGGCGCGCTTGTAGCGGCGCTCGCAACGGTCATCTGGGCGATCGGAGTCGGCGCCTGGAATCTGAAGCTGGGCTATGGCGCCGGGGTGAACTTGTTTTTCGCCTGTGCCGTCGCGGCCGTGGGAATTCCGCTCGTGGCGCTGGTAATGGCGCTGCTGCTCAAGATTCTTCGCAAACTACCGGGTCGCTTCACCGGATGGATAGCCGGGGTCTTTTTGTTCCTGGCGGCATTATTTTGGTTCGATTCCCTCGGCTTTTGGACGGCAGGAGCGGTCCTGGCCATCGAATGCACGCTGGGCGCTGCCGTGGCAACGGTTTGGAGCGCCGCCTGGCGCAAAGCGGCGCGTAGCAAACAAATCATAACGATTGCGGCCGGTGTGCTGGCCATTGCAGCGAACATTTGGCTGATTCGGCTTCTGCAGAGCGATGGTGTGGACGAAGATCTATTGCGCATAGAGAAGACAGCGGGCGAGATGCCTCCAGCTCTTACCGTGTCCAACCCGGGTGCGCCGGGATCTTTCGGAGTGAAGACGCTCTTCTATGGCAGCGGCAACGACCTGCGGCGTCCGGAGTATGGGCCGTCGGTGGCAATACGAACAACCGCACGCGATGCGTCTGCGTTTTTCAAAGAGTTTACCGGATGGAAACCATTTCTGCGGCGGCGTTATTGGGGCTTCGGCATGGATAAGCTGCCGCTGAACGGCAGGGTTTGGTATCCGGTCGGCACAGGACCTTTCCCGCTGGTGCTGATTGTCCATGGAAATCACCAAATGACGGAGTTTTCCGATGCGGGCTATCGCTATCTAGGCGAGCTGCTGGCTAGCCGCGGGTTCATTGTCGCTTCGATCGACGAAAACTTTTTCAATATCGGATTCTTTCATGATGTTCCGAAACAGCAAGCGGCGAGAGGCTGGCTGCTGCTCGAGCATTTACGGCTTTGGCACGAATGGAACAAGGCAGCCGGCAATCCTTTTTTTGGCAAGGTGGACGTGGAGAATGTCGCTCTGATCGGGCATTCGCGCGGCGGTGAAGCGGCGGCGACAGCGGCCCTGTTTAATAAGCTTTCGTTCTATCCGGATGATGCGACCGTCCGGTTTCATTACGGATTTCCGATCAAATCGGTAATTGCTATGGCTCCCGTGGATGGGCAATACAGGCCCGCAGGACAATCGCGCGTCATAGAGGACGTCAACTATTTCACAATGCAAGGGGCAAATGACGCGGACGTGTTTTCGTTTACAGGCAGCCGGCAATGGGATCACGTGCGATATACGGGCCAGGGCAATTACTTCAAATCCGAGTTGTATGTGTATCGCGCCAACCACGGGCAATTCAATACGGTTTGGGGCCGGACAGATACCGCCGCGCCTCGGAATTGGTTTCTGAATTTGCGGCCGCTGCTCGCAGGCGAAGAACAGCGGCGCATCGCCAAAGTATATATTTCGGCATTCCTTGAAGCGACGCTGCACAATCGCCGCGAGTACATAGGTTTGTTTGAAGATTACCGGCGCGGGCGACAATGGCTGCCCGATACGCTCTATGTCAATCGTTACGCGGACAGCTCAAATAAGACGGTCGCGAATTTCAATGAGGACACGGACGTGACGACTACTACCGTTGCGGGGGGCCGGTTGGAGGCGAAGAATTTGGCCATCTGGCGTGAAGGCCGCATTCCGTTTCGTGATGGCGATCGGGAATACAATGGCGTGTTTTTAGGCTGGGATCACGATCACGGTACGGGCAGCTACACAATCGCTCTGCCGCGCGGGCTTGCCGGCGATTGGAGCTTGACTTCGCAATCGTTTCTGACGCTATCGATTGCGTCGAGCGACGAATTGGAAGCGGAGGAAGAGTCCGCGGCTACGGATTTGACAGTGGCGCTAGAAACCGAGGATGGCACGACAGCAAGAGTGCCCTTGCGCCATTTTGGCATTCTGTTGCCGCCGATTGAAGTGCATTTTATGAAATTCGAAATCCTGGACCGGAAATTTTATAAAAGCCCGTCCGAGCCGGTGTTTCAGAGTATACGGATTCCATTGGGCGCATTCGCAATGCAAAATAAGAAACTCGATGTCGCGAAGTTAAAAGCGATACGGCTGGAATTCGACCGTACTCCCTCCGGCGCGGTAATTGTGAGCGAAGTGGGATTCAGCGGCAGCCGTTCACTGCAATAGCTTCTCGAGCTTCGAGCCGGGAACGATCATCGTTTCGTTGCGCTCCGGACCATTTGAAACCGATCCGATTTCTACTCCTGTCCGTTCCTCGAGGAACTTCAGGTAAGTTTGGGCAGCCGGAGGAAGCTTGGAAATTTGAGCGATGCCTTGCGTTTTGGTTTTCCAACCCGGCAGCCGTTCGTACACAGGCCGGATGGCTTCCATACGTCGCGCGCTGGCGGGCATCTGCGTAACGACCTTGCCGTCCACTTCGTAAGCAACGCAAACCGGAATTTCTTCGAGCTCATCGAGCACATCCAGCTTGGTAATGATCAGGCTATCGAAACCATTCACTTCGGCGGTATAGCGCAGTAGCGGCACATCGAACCAACCGCAGCGCCGCGGCCGTCCGGTTACGGAACCGAACTCGTTTCCGGCGCGCCGGATCTTTTCTCCTACTTCGGTGGTGTCTTCCGAGGGAAAAGCGCCCGCGCCCACGCGGGTAATATATGCCTTCGATACGCCGACAATGCCATCGATTTTCGTAGGCGGCACTCCGGTCCCAGTGCACGCGCCGCCGGCAGCCGCGCTCGAGCTGGTAACGAAGGGATACGTACCGAAGTCGATATCGAGCATCGTTCCCTGCGCTCCTTCAAACAAGATACTTTTGCCTTCGCGAATCATGCCGTTCAGCAAACTTGCCGTGTCGCACGCCAGCGGGCGAATCTCTTCCGCGAAGCGCTGGTACTGTTCGAGTATTTCCTTGAAATCGCCGGGCTCCGCGATATCGAAGGCGTTGGCGATCAATTGCTTGTCCTCGGCGAGCGCGCAATAGAGCTTCGGGAAATCATTATCGACCAGGTCGGCAATACGAATACCGCGGCGCGCGATTTTGTCTTCGTAGCACGGACCAATGCCGCGCGAAGTGGTCCCGATCGGAATGCGGTTCTCGCGCCCTTCAGATATTTTCTCGATGGTGCGATGGAACGGGAAAATGACGTGAGCGCGATTGCTGATTTTCAGCTGCGACCTTACGTCAACACCAGCCGCTTCGAGCGCGTGAATCTCTTCCAGCAGCGCCGCCGGATCGACCACCACTCCATTACCGATAATGGCGCTCACGCCCGGGCGCAAGATGCCGCTTGGGATCAGCTTCAGCACAAATTTCCGGCTTCCTATAAAAACCGTATGGCCGGCATTGTGGCCGCCTTGATACCGCGCGACCGCATCAAATTTTTCGGAGAACAGGTCGACGATTTTGCCTTTTCCTTCATCGCCCCACTGCGCACCGAGCACAATCAGATTACTCATGGCTATTGGCCGTTATGACTCAAAACCCCTGATTGTACCGCGTTTCCGCTGTGCTACCCTTTTCGTGAATGCAGATGTGTGGCGTCTTTCAGGCGCTCGGTCCGGAAGTTTTTCACAGCCTTGTTCGCGGCATCTCCATCGGCAAGCTCAAGACCTACCAAGTCTACGAACGGTTTAAGGCGCGCGCTCGCCTGATGAAGCTCAATTCGGAAGCGCTACGCCATGCCGAGCCAAAATTCTGGGCGCGGATTCAGGCGGGCGAAGAAGATTTCGCCACCGATCTCTCGCAGGTTTTTCTGCTTTCACATCTCGACATGATCGTCGAGATTCTTGATTTTCTCGGCATACCGAATGAACAGGGATTCTTCGATAAAGACCTGAAGCCGGAGCAGTATCTGACCGAGAGTTGGCAGGCGCGTGTCTTCCAAAACTTTTCGGAGAAATATCCGCGCGAGATTCTGTTGTTCTACATCAATCATCTCGATTGGGAATTGACCAAAGCCGAGCAGATCTTTCTGCCGGCGGCTTGAGATGACGGACCTGAAAACGTTTCACGAAAGCGTCAAGAAGGGCGATTTGGAGTCCGTACGCGCCGGGCTGTCGCAAAATGCCGCTTGGCTGGATCAGCTCAATGAAGCCGGCCAAAATGCCTTTGTGTTGGCTAAGTATTACCGGCAGGAAGGCGTGGCCGAATATCTGCTGGGCCTTCACCCGAAGCTGGATGTTTTCAGCCTGTCGATCGCCGGCAGGGAAGCGGATGCGCTTGCCGAAATCGATCGTGATCCGGCACTGCTCGAAGCGCACAGCAGCGATGGCTGGACACCGCTGCATTTGGCAGCTTTCTTTGGACACGCCGGACTTGCAAATGCGCTGGTCGATCGCGGAGCGGCGGTAGACGGCCGTTCCACCAACGCGATGAAAAACACTCCATTGCACGCGGCGAGCGCGGGCGGGCGTCTGGCGCTGGTGGAATTACTTCTGAAGCGCGGCGCCGATCCGAACGCGACACAGGAGGGCGGCTGGACTGCGCTGCATGGCGCCGCTCAATCGGGTCACCGGCAAATGGTGGAAGCTCTGCTTGCCGGGGGAGCGGACGTAAATTTACGCGCGAGCAACCAACAAACGGCTCTCGACATGGCGCTACTGAAGGGACATCAGGACATCGCCTCCATGCTCGAAGCGTTGGCGGACGGCGGGCAATAATGGCCGATTCGCGACTCGAAGAATTGCGGCGGTCCACGCTCGCGGCATTCGCTTCCGCGGTTTCGCTCGAGGAGCTGGAGAAGGCGCGCGTGGAGGCGCTCGGGCGCAAAGGAACGCTTGCGCAAATCAGCAAAGAATTCGGCAAGATCGCGCCGGAGGAGCGCGCGCAGCTCGGCAAGCTGCTGAATTCCGTAAAACAGGATCTCGAAAGCGAGTACGAAAGCAAGAAACAGCGCTTCGAGCAGGCAGAATTGGCCGAGCGCCTCGCCGGCGAGTGGATCGACGTGACATTGCCGGCGCCCGGAGTGCGGCCGGGCAGTCTGCATCCTGTCACGCAGCTTCAAAACGAGATCGAGGATTTGTTCACGTCGCTGGGCTTCGCGGTTCTGCGCGGCCCCGAGGTCGAGAGCGAACAACACAATTTCGACGCGCTCAATATACCCTCCACTCACCCGGCGCGCGACATGCAGGATACATTCTGGCTTTCGAACGGTCACCTGCTGCGCACGCATACATCGCCGGTGCAGGTGCGCGGCATGCGCGCATTCAAGCCGCCGCTGCGCATGATCGCGCCGGGCCGCGTATTCCGGAACGAAGAAGTGGATGCGTCCCACGAGCACACGTTTTATCAGGTAGAAGGCATGATGGTGGATCGCGATGTCTCCGTCGCGAATCTTATCTATTTCATGAAAACGATGCTCGGCGGAATTTTTAAACGGGATGTAACGGTGCGGCTGCGGCCCGGCTATTTTCCGTTTGTCGAGCCGGGATTCGAGCTCGATATTCTCTGCCTGATCTGTAACGGCGCCGGCTGCCCGGTGTGCAAACACAGCGGCTGGGTAGAGCTGTGCCCCTGCGGACTGGTTCATCCCAAGGTGCTCGCCATGAGCGATATCGATCCGGAGGAGTGGGGCGGCTTTGCGTTCGGGCTTGGGCTGACACGGCTCGCTATGATGCGCTACGGCATAGACGATATCCGCCTGCTGCAAGGAGGCGATCTGCGCTTCCT
>JAICIH010000016.1 GCA_025924475.1 Bryobacteraceae bacterium | reverse complement strand
CCTGCCAGGGATGATCATGCAGGGCCTGCACGGCGTTCGGATCGAAGCCGCTGATGTTTTTGCGATAGCGCCGCGCGTGCTGTCCCAGAAAATACATCGCCAGCGGCCCGATATCTTCGCGGCGCTCGCGCAGCGGCGGCAGATGAATTTCAATTGTGTTCAGACGAAACAATAAATCCTGGCGGAAGCGTCCGCTCTGGACCTCTTCGCCCAGGTTCGCGTTGGTCGCCGAGATCACCCGCACATCCACGCGCTTGGTTTTCGATGAGCCCACGCGCTCCATCTCGCCCACTTCGAGGACGCGCAGAAGCTTCGCCTGCAAGTTCAGCGGTACATTGGCGATTTCATCGAGGAACAATGTTCCGGTATCGGCCAGCTCGAAACGCCCGACGCGATCCATTTTGGCGTCGGTGAATGCGCCTTTTACGTGACCGAACAGCTCGCTCTCGAAAACGCCTTCCGCCAATCCGCCGGCGTTTACCGTAACCATTGGCTTGCTGGCGCGGCCGGAAATTGCGTGCAGCATGCGCGCGACGACTTCCTTACCGGCGCCCGGCTCGCCAGTGATGAGGACGTTGGCGTCCGACGGACCGACGCGCGAAATCAGATCGAGCACCGGCTGCATATTCGGCGACTGCGCAATCATGGGCGGCACATTCTCGCCGCGCAAGAGCTGATTTTCTGCTTCCAGGCGCTGGCCGCGGCGGATCGCCTCGCTCAGCTCCAGTTGCGTGCGAACGATACTCGCCAGGCGCTCGTTTTCCCAGGGCTTTTGAATAAAGTCCCGGGCCCCGCGCCGCATCGCTTCCACTGCCAAATCGACGCTGCCCCAGGCCGTCATGACGATTACCGGGAGCATGGAATCGATCGTTTGAATTTTGGCGAGCAATTCGAGCCCTTCCTGGCCGGAGGTCGTATCGCGCGTGTAATTCAAGTCGATAATGGCCGCGTCGTAATCGCGATTTTCAATAGCCTGTATTGCCTGCTGCGGCGATTCGACGGCTTCAATCTTGAATCCTTCGCGCTTCAACAACAGACGCAACGCTTCCAGCACATCAGGCTGATCGTCGGCAATCAGGATGCGCATCTGTGATGCCGGAGTTTTCATGTGGGGAGATCAGTTCTGGGTGATCCAGCCGTCCTCGATGTAGATGATGCGGTGACCGTATTCAGCGTTCTTTTCGTTATGGGTGACTTGGACGATTGTCGTGCCTTCATCGTTGAGCTTCTTGAAAAGCTCCATGATCTCTTTGCCCTGGCTCGAATGCAGATTACCGGTGGGCTCGTCGGCCAGGATCAGTTTCGGGTTGGCGATCATAGCGCGCGCAATAGCCACCAGTTGCTGCTGGCCTCCGGAAAGCTGGTTGGGATAGAGATCTTTTTTGGCGACCATTTTGAAGCGGTCGAGCGCGTCGCAGACGATGCTCTGGCGTTCCGATTTTTTGATATTGCGATACGACAGCGGAATATCCAGGTTCTCGTAAACGGTCAGCGAATCGAGCAGGTGATAGCTCTGAAAAACGAACCCAATATAGCGCTTGTAAACTTCGGAACGGTCCTTCTTGCTCAGACGGTGGATGGCGTGATCGAGAAAATGGTACTCACCCGTCCAAGCCGAGTCGTGCATGCCCAACAGGTGCAGCAGGGTGGATTTTCCGGCCCCGGAGGGACCCATGATGGAAATAAACTCACCTTCTTTGATATCGACGTTGATACGGCGAAGGACGTAGGTCTTGGCGGGGCCGTGTTCGAAATACTTTTCAATGTTACGTAGAGAGATCATGCGTAGGAGCCTTATTCCAGCGTAAGGCAAGCGAATTGCGGGCGTTCAAAATATCCCTAAAGGCTCACAACAAAGCGAGGAAGATGCGGCGCTACCACAGTGGGGCAGGCGGGCGGCTGCGGAACTTGGATGTGTACCGGGATGCGCACCGGCACGGCGGGCGAAAACCGCAATACGTGACGCGTATGGCCGAAGACCGCCATGCCGAACAGCAGCGCCCCGATAGCAATCAGATCGATATGCTTTTGAATCAAACAGGAACCTCCTTACTTTCCTCCACCACGCGGCCGTCAAACAGGTGAATCGAACGGTCGGCATAGCGGGCGTAGCGCGGGTCATGAGTCACCATGCAGATGGTGGCTCCGCCGCGATGCAGTTCGCGGAGCAGGTCCATAACCTGTTCGCCATTTTGTGAATCGAGATTTCCGGTAGGCTCGTCGGCGAGCAGGATGGACGGATCACCGGCCAAGGCTCGGGCCACGGCAACGCGCTGCTGCTGGCCGCCCGAGAGCTGCGACGGATAATGCTTGATGCGGTGCGACATACCGACGCGCTCGAGGGCTTCATGCACCTTTTTCTTGCGGTCGGCCGATCCCATGCCGCGATAGGTGAGCGGCAGCTCGACGTTCTCGTAGACATTCAAGTCGCCAATCAGGTTGAACGCCTGGAAGATGAACCCGATTTCGCGGTTGCGGATGCGGGCCCGCTCGGACAACTTTAGACTTTGGACCTCTTTGCCGTTCAAGATGTAAGTACCCGAGCTTGGAGAATCGAGCAGGCCTAGGATGGCCAGCAGGGTCGATTTTCCGCAGCCGGAAGGCCCGGAAATCGAAACATACTCGCCGCGCGGAATATCGATGTGAATCCCGGCGAGAGCGTGCGTCTCCACCTCATCGGTGACAAAGACTTTCGTCACACCTTCCAGATGGATCAAGGGATCGGATGGGTTCATGCTTTTCAGGCCTCCTGGCTATTTTTAATATCGAGCGATACTAATTGAATACGTACGCACACCCGGTTTGGTTAGTTCAGTCTTAAGCGTTGATACGAATCGTACTGGGACATGTCGGACAGAATCACGCGGTCGCCCACCTTCAGACCGTCCAGCACCTCGATAGTGTTAACCGAAGCGCGGCCTAGCTTCACATTGACCCGGCTGGCGCCTTTGCCGTCCGAATCGATCTTAAATAATCCAATTGTTGTACCCGGTTCACCGGAAACCGGCCGGTCCATATATACTACGTCCGACAAGCGTTCGATCTGGACGACGCCGTCCACGCTTAACTCCGGTCTGGCACCCGGAGGCAACGGCCCGAGTAGGGAGACATCCACGCCAACCGTACCGTTGGTAGCGGCCGGATCGATGCGAATCACACGGCCTGGGATAATGCCGTTACGGGTGTCGATGGTGGCATCGAGCCCAGGACGCACGTCCTTCATCTGCGTTTCGGCAATTTGCAGAACGGCCTTCAACTTCTTAGGATCGGCCATTTTGGCCAAGATTGTGCCGATTGCGACGCGCTGGCCGACTTCCACATCCACTTCCTGCAAAACGCCATCGATACCGGCACGAACCGTCAGTTGGTCCACCTGTTTGCGCTTCAACTCGTAAGCAGCGCGGGCGCTCTCGACAACCACCCGCTGGGCCTCAATCTTGGCTTTGATGGAATCGTCGCCAATAGCCAGGCGCTGCTTTTGCAGTTCAACCCGGTTGCGCAGTTGATTGGCCTGATTCACCGAAAGGCGTGAGGTGAGGTCGCTCTGCAGGTTCAAGCGAGTCAGTTCCATGTCGCGATCAGCGTTGAGCTTGGCCTGTGTGGCCTCGGATTCAAGTTGAGCAAGAGTGGCGCGCTGGTCGAGCTTGTCGCTCTCCAATTGAACCTTCAAATTCGCCAGATTGGCTTGCTCCTGTTTGTAGGACCATTCAGCCCTTTCGGCCTCCGTTTCGAGGTCGGGATCGGCCAGGGTAAGAATAGCCTCGTTGGCTTTCAGCGTAACGCCCGCGCGGTGAACGATAGAGGAAACGCGGGAATCCTGCGCAGCCGCGATGAAATGAATTTCTTGCGGAGTAAGGCGCCCCAGGCCGCGTACCTGAATTTCGATAGGCCCGCGCTTCACGGTGCCAGGCCACTGACCACTCATATCCACCGAGGGCGCCGCCGGTTTGAGACGCGCCAGCGCTATTGTGGCGCCGCCGATCGCCAGAACGGCGACCGTTATATAAACAATACGTTTGATCAGGCGCTTGCGCGCGACTTCTTTCCCCCGAGGGACATCCATTGGCATGTCGGTGAAACCCAATCCTACAAATGCACTTCAGCGGCCAGCGTGGACTGGGCCACTAAGTGATTGATTTTCATGATGCAATAAATTTAGCGCCGCAGCAAGGTTGTCCGCTTCTGGGAATCAAGAGTGCGCTCGCGGGCGAAGAAACGCCGCATTTTACGAAACGGGCCACGAATGGACTTCGAATAAACACGAATGCCCATGGGCGAAGAGATGGCGCATTTTGCGAAACGAAATGGCTATTCGCTGCTTGTTCGCCCAAGACGGAACGTCGCTGTGTTCTGAGCGCCCCAGCGATATTTGTTCGGTTCCTGGCCGCGGAGAAAATCGTACTCGCGATCTCCAGACTCCATCGCTTCAGTAATGGAGTGATGGATGAGGAGATTTCCAGGACTGTAGCTGGCCAGCGAAGGATCGAATCCGGCCAGATAGTAATAGGTTCTGCCATGCGCCGAAAGGCAGTAATGGACAGCGGCCCACTGGCCTTGGTAACGAAGACCGTATAGACGGAGCAATCCTGCCCGCAACAGGGCGGAAGCGGCGCTTCGGTGAAAGCGGCGGACTTCTTCGGAATGCAGTACGCCGGCCTGGTGTTTCTGCTGCCAACGCGCTTCGTGGAGATCAATTAGCGCATTCATCAATTCAGCGACCGATTCTTCATCTGCCGATTCGATAGAAAATTCGCCATCGCGCTTGAGGTTCGCTAGAAGTTTTTTGGAGATTGCCAGCTCATCCAGTCTCAATACGGGGCACACGGAGCATTCAGAGGCGGAACCGTCCATTGACAGGAGTGGCGACCAGGAAGGCAAGTCCATAAAGTCGTACTCCCGATTCGATAGATAGCCAGCCAGCACGCGCAACACGGGAGGGACGTATTGAGGCTCGCACAGGATATCGAGATAATCCGTGTTCCCCGCCCCTAACAGCCGAATTGTTCCTTCCAACAGAAACATGGGGGCGAGGCCGACCAGACGTTCGTCTTCATAAATGACAAGCGTGATGAGCTTGCCAGGGCGAAAGCTATTCCACCAGGGGATGAGCCAAGCGGGCGATTGAAATGGAGTGGCGTAAGCGCATTTTGCCCAAAGCTCCTGCCATGGCCGTTCGAGATTTTCCAGTTCCGGCGCGGTAGTGATCTCTGCTACGCGCATTGCGAAACGATTTGCTTATAAAGATCCAAATATTGGCTGGTCATTCGGCCGGCAGAGAATCGCTCGCACGCGGTTTTGCGGCAAAGCTCGGGATCGATCTCGCCGATGCGACCGATCGCACGTGCCATTTCTTCCACACTGTTCACCAGGAATCCGGTTCGGCCATGTTCGACAATTTCCGGAAGCGCTCCCGAGGGGAATGCAATGACCGGCGTTCCATAAGCCAACGCTTCCATGGCGACGAGCGAGCTGGTCTCCGGGGCGAGGCTTGGAGCCAATAAACATTTTGCTCCTGCCAGCAGATATTCTTTTTGCGATTGCTTTACGGGCCCGAGAAAGCGTCCCCGCCCGGGCGCCAATCGCGGAACGATCTCCCCTTCAAAATATTTTTGGTGCACAGGGTAGGGGAAAACATAACCGCCCAATAGGAAATCGATTCCGGCGAGTTGTGCCGCGTCCAGGGCTAGATGAAAACCCTTCTCCGGACAAATGCGGCCGAGGCTGACGGCCCATTGCCTGTCTTGATGAGGAATGCAATCCGGAACGCGAACTCCATTTTCGATGACGGGCGCTTCGATGTCCGACGGACAGCGGCGCCGTTCGTTGTACGAGACGCAGTTGAAGAATCGCTTCGATGGGGACCGCCGAAATATATCGACCGAATACCATTCGGGCGGCAGATGCAACGTGACCAGCGCGGGGACGCAATTGCCAGGCAAATAATGAACGAAATCGACTCCGTGGAAATGAATTAAATCGACGGGTTCTGTTGCCAGAGCGTGAGCAAGAGCAGCAGCGTATTCATGGTAGACGGATTCGCGTTGGCGGTCGTCAATCGGCGCGGGAATTCTTCCATAAGGGATGAGCGTGCCTTTTACAGAAGAGCCATCCGCGGCCAGAACAATCGATCGATGACCAGCGTCGCAAATTGCGCTATCGAGCTGAGCGAGGATTCTTTCGGCGCCGCCGACTGCGTCGGCATTCACTTGAGCGAAGGGATATGCGGCGTTGAGGATGGTGAGCTGTGGCGTGGAGACGAGTCTCGACGCGGCACGCACGAGTGCGTGCGCCACGTATGGACTAGGTGTCATCGGACAAGTTGAGGGCACGCAATGCCTCAGAAGCTAATTTGCGGAATTGATCGCCCGTCATCCCCCACGGGTAATGCTCATAGTGCAGTTTTCCAGGATGCGGAGGCTCGGTAAATCGATAGGCCGGCGCAACCCGTAGATATTCCCGATCGAGGGGAATACCTTCTAAGGTCCTTTGCTGCGTTTGAAAGCAGTTGAGCAGCATCTGCTTGCGCAATTTGCCTTCTTCCGGAATCGGTATCGTGCAACATTCACTGGCCGGTTGAGGGAGATAGGTTAGCCAGCCAATTCTGTTATAGGAAGCGAACTCGAGATGCGCGGGCGCGGGATTCATCAGCCGCAACGCCGCCCGGACGGCGAATGCCGCGGCGTCGTGATCCGGATGGCCACCTTCATAAGGATGGGTGATTACTACCGCAGGATTGATTTTTCGAAAGCAGTTTATAAGCAATTCGGCCGCATCTTTCAGATGCCATGACAACGTTTGGTCCGGGAACCACATTCCCGACAAAGTATCCGGGGCCAAATGAAGCAACGAGCAAACCTGCTCTAACTCTTCGTGACGAGCGCGCGCGTACTCGTCACGGGTGGAAAAGCCCCATGACAGGGCATCGCGCATATCGTAGGGAGCGCCGTCGGTCAGGTGAATTATTTTGACCGAACGCAGTGAGAAGAGACAGTGTCCTAAGCCAATTACTTCGTCGTCCGGATGTGCGGCGACGATGACTACAGTTGGCGGGTTGACAACCCGCCCAGCCCAGAGGGCGCCCCGACCAGCCTGCCCCACAAGCTCAGGAAGCTTTTTGCCCGATGTAAGAGGAGTCGTGTGAAAGGATTCGGATTGCCTCCCGGTAACCGCGAAGTGTTCCAACATCGAAGTAAGCTTCGCCCGCGCGAATTCCTTTGGCATTGCCACCCTCTGAAATATAGGCGTTGACCAGTGTGCCGAAGAATTCGTCTTTACGGTCACGCCGCAGCCATAATTCATGCAGTGTTCGTAACGTAAAACCGGACAGCTTGAAGGCTCCCCAGACCCAGGAGGTTGCCGGTTGAGGCTGCTTCACTTGAATATCGAGCACCGATCCTGAGTTATCTGTTACGACAGCGTCGAAGAATTCAGGATGCTCCACCGGGAATAAAAGAAAGGAGAGATCGTCATCCGGAAGGCTGGTAAAGCCGTTTTGCGGGAACCAAACCGTATCCGGCAGACCCACGAGCACAAACTCTTCCGGGTTAATAAACGGAACCGCGCGAAAGATTGCGTCGCACAGTCCGACGGCTTGAGGTTGTACGGTGTAACAGATATTTAGACCGAGTGTTTTGTTCGAGTAATACTCGACGATATCGGACTTACCCGGAGAGATCACAAAACAAATCTTAGAAGCTCCGCCGGCCATCATGCGTTCCAGCAGATATTCGCTGATCGCTCGCGGCCGTTCCTGATTTCCATCGCGATGGCATCCAACGGGCAAAAGTTCCTTCGAGAATGCCAATGGTTGAATGCGGCTTCCGATTCCCGCCGCAGGTACAATGCCCCACATAAATTTGTTTACGCCGTCATCGCTAGAGAACCGTTGGAGCTGGAGTCCGGCCAGCTCGGAAAATCATCGAGAATGCTTTCTAATTCCGCGAGGCGGTGAGCGGCAGTGTGCTGATCAAGGACTCTCTCACGAGCTCTGCGCGCGATTCGATCGATGGATTGTGTATCGGCCTGGAGCGCATCGAGAGCGTTTTGCGTGTCATGGCAGACCAGAATTTCCGATCCCGGCTCGAAAAACTCGTCTAATCCCTGCCACGAGTCCGTCAGAACGGCCGTTCCACACGCGGCTGCTTCAAAGATCCGCCCCGAGGGGCAATAGCCGCGTCTCGCCATGGAGGGACGCGTCACATTCAATGTCAACCGTGAGGAGCAATAAAACGCGGAATGGTCGGACGGCGGAAGATGACGTACAAAGAAGATGTTTTCACACCAGGGAAATGAGTGCGGATATTGGGCGCCGCCGATGACGAAGCGCATGTGCGGCAAAGATTGAGCGGGTTGGATGAGAAGCCGCGCGAGAGTATTTTGACGATCGTCGGAGTAAGTTCCGAAATAGGAGAGGTCGCCGCGGAATTCATTGCGCGCCGCGGTTGGCCGATGAATGGAGGGGTCCACCCATCCATACAGCGGAGCGACTCTTCGCGCGCCCAGACACTCTCGTAACTCTTCGAGCGCCGTGCCGCCGGTATAACTGAGTACCAGATCGAATTGGCTAAAACCATTCGGCCCCACATAGGACACGGGCCGGCCGGCCTGCATTACGTCCAAGGTCACCCCGGTATCCATGTCATAGAAGAGTTTGGCCCTTACCGGCGAATCGGCCACCAGATTGGCGGCTGCGACGGCGTCCGGACAATAAGAGGTGACGATAGCTACATCGGCTTGCCGTAATTCTTCCAGTGCCATATGGCGCACATCGTTCCAGTCGGGGTAAAGAATCAGCGGACCTGTAGTAAGTTCCGATAAGTCCCGCTGGGAGGCGTAGTAAGGAACGTCCCGTTCAAAAAAGGCAGCTCGATAACCACGATTCCCCATAGCGGCTAACAAGCCGCGCCAAAGGGTAGCGTGACCGTTGCCCCAAGATGAGCTGACCGACAGGCCGAAAATGACAAACTTCATCCGCTGTCTGCTCTCAGCAAGGTAGATTGACGTAAATACGATTTGTTTCGAGTTTTGGACCGGCCGGCTCCGTTGTTATGTTGGGGGCATGCGCCGCCTGGTTGTCCGATGGACGGTAGGAGATGTAAGTATTCATGGCTTTGAGGCTCTGTCGCTCTCGACGCGCGCGGCCTTTGCCTTATTCGGTCCGGATGTCAGATATGTGATATGCGCTAACTCGATTTCCGCCGGCGAGGTGCGCCGCCGGCTTGGCGAAATTACGCCGAACTTGGAGATCCGGGAGGTTCATTCCGAGGAAATGCCTTCGTGGATGCGCCCTTTTATCGATCCGGCATTCGCGGAGGGGGTAGCGTGGAAGTTTGCGCCGGTTCGCGTTGCTCCGGAAAGTTTCGAGTTATCCCTGGACAATGACGTGATCTTCTGGCGCGTACCGGCGGCACTATCGGAATGGCTGGCTTGCGGCAAGGGATGTCTTATGGCGGAGGATGTGCGCGCCTGCTTCGGAAAATTCGCGCGATATTGCGGCGGCGAGCCGCGCAATTCCGGGATTCGGGGATTGTCCCCCGGCTTGCGTTACGAAGATTGCCTGCGATCGATGCTATCGAGAAACCCAGTGCTGCTGAATTCGGAATTGGATGAGCAGGGGCTTCAGATTGCCACACTGCTTCGACAACAGCCGGTGCATGTAGTTCGGCTCAGTGAAGTGAGCATCTGCTCTCCGTTTCCGCCGCATCTTCCTAAGGCCGGCTCCCACGGAGCGCACTTTGTGGGCCTGAACGCGAAGTCATTGCCGTGGTCGTGGAATGGGACGCCGGGACACGAATATATTCGCGCGAACTGGCTAGCCAAACGCGCCGATCTCGAAAGGCGTGTGGTCGAGGTGGAAGGAGCGGCGGGCTGACGGCAGAATGAGACGCATGACCGGATAAGCCGCGGAAAATCCGGCCGCCCTGTAGTTCCGCTCCGAGGCGCTTCCGGGCACGGCGGCGGCTATGCACCATTCACATGCCGCATCGCGGGCGGCGTGTAAGCGCGCACGGATAAGCGAGCGATGCACGCCTTTGCCGCGGAAGTCCGGCCGGGTGGCGTCTCCGAAGAAAATCGCCACTCGCCCGTGCACAACCAGCGCGGCGCCACCAGCAAATTCTTTTTCGCGGATTCCGGCAAAACAGTGTACGCCGCATATGCCGGAAATAATCATTGCGACCTGCAGATCGGCCGGATGGCTGATGTTACGACCCAGAAAACCTTCCGCAACAGCCGTATTCCAAGCTAAGACGAAACGCTTGTTTCGTCTGTCGAGGCGGACGGAGCTGCGCATGTTGATACGCGCACTGCTTCCGGCCGGGCGGCGCACCAAAACTTGAAGGGCGCCTTCGGAAATATAGCCGCGCCGGTGTGCTTCGCGCCGAAACTCGGGCCGTACAAACGGGGCAAGGCGCAGGCGAGCGGGGGCGCGTCCGGCGCGAAAGAACGCCTCGAGGGTATCTAAAGCAGCCGGAACCGGGGCGTTGGCAAAACCCACTCCAACCGCGTGAGTCAGCGGCGAGTCGGGTCCGGAGAAGACGGCGATTCCGCTGTCGACGCGGAGCCAGGCCGGCCGTATATTCAACAGGCGCGCTCGGGAAACGGCACAGCCGACAGCATTACGGGCTTCTGCCCGTTCAATGATGCGCGCAACATCCACTAATTTCAGTATGCCGTAGGGTCGACTTTATTCATTTCACAACGTTTGCAGTTCTCCAGCGGCATTCTTTTTGGCGGGTTGCCAACCCGCCGCGGGCTACCAGCCCGCCCCACAAAGCAGTCGTGCCGCAATCAATTCAGTGCCGCAATGAGTCGCCGGTTTCATTCTGGGGTCGCTGACGCTCCCTGGCTCGGTTTCAGCATTCTGCGAAATTGGGATGCGGCTCCGGTTCCCGACTACTCAACTGACTTAAGTCAATGGTCCAGATCATAATAGAAAGCTGTGATCAAGGATTCTATCTTTGCGTTAGCGTTGTTAGCCGCTGCAACAGCTTTTTCTGTAGCGGCGCCTCTGCGGGTCGGGATCATCGGCTTGGAACATGGTCATGTCTCCGGATTTCTCAATGGAGGAGCGCTTACCCCGGCAGGCGGAGCATCGCATCGGCCGGATGTGCAGGTCGTCGGTATCGTGGAGAGCGACCAAGCGCTGTTCGATAAATACGCCGGGCGCTTTCATTGGCCGGCGAGCATGCATTATAGGAGCGTTGAGGAGCTCGCTTCGGGGGCGCATCCGGATGCGGCGCTGATCTTTACACCGACTGCCGGCCATACGGAAGCGGTGGAGGAGTGCGCGAAGTTCCACATTCACGCCATGATGGAAAAACCGCTGGCCGTGAGCTACAAAGATGCGCTCGCGATGAAAGCAGCCGCGGATCGCGGCAAGATTCATGTGCTGGTGGATTACGAGACGACATGGTACGGAAGCAACAAAGCGGCGCACGATTTGCTCGAACAGGGCGCGCTCGGGCCTTTGTTGAAGTGCGTGGTCCGGGACGGCCATAGCGGACCCAAAGCGATTCATGTGTCGCCGGAGTTTTTCGCCTGGCTCACGGACCCGAAGCTGAACGGCGCCGGCGCGCTGTACGATTTCGGATGCTATGGGGCGGATCTGATGACCTGGCTCATGAAGGGCGAGCGGCCGATTGCAGTTACGGCGATTACCAGGCAAATTCAACCCGACGTGTATCCGAAAGTCGATGATGAGGCGGATGTGTTGCTTACGTACAAAAATTCAGTTGCAATTCTGCAAGCCTCCTGGAACTGGCCGTTTAATGTGAAGGATATGGATGTGTATGGGCGAACGGGGCACGTGCGCACGATCGGTTCTGACAAAGTGGATGTTCGCCGCGCGGGCGAGCGCGAGGGCAAGGTGACGGATGCAGAGCGTCCGGCAGCGCCTTACGATGACCCGCTGCATTATCTGGCGGCGGTGACTCGCGGCGAAATTACTGAAGAGGACGGATTGTCGTCGCTCAAGACGAATATTACGGTGAGTGAGATTCTGGATGCGGCGCGCCAGTCGGCGGAGACGGGGAAAACGGTGAAGCTTCCGCTGGGGCGGTGATTTCGACGCGGCATGTACACGTGTAGAAATTGATATCGTAGATCCAAACGGGTAAAGGGGCCGGGATGTCATTGCAAAGTTTGGATCCAAATGTATTAGCGCCGCCTTTACCGGACGAAATCAGGGCGGAACTGGAGGTGGTTTTAAGCACACCGGCCTTTCGCCGGTCCGACCGGCAATCGCGATTCCTCCGCTTCGTCTGCGAAGCCACCCTCCGAGGGGAATCGTCCAAGTTGAATGAGATTCTCATTGCGTATGAGGTGTTTGGACGGGGCACCGATTATTCGCCCGGTGAGGACGCCGTAGTCCGGCGACAAGCGCACTCGCTGAGACAGAAACTGCAGGAGTATTACGCCAGCGACGGCGCCAGGGACCCAATTCGAATCGATCTTCCGGTCGGAAGATATATTCCGGTGTTTTCGCGGGCTTGTCTTAACGATCCGGTTGCCGTCTCCAGTGATCCTCCGGCAACATTGCAAGAACATGCAGCGCCCAAACCGACACAGTTCTGGCGCCGTGCGGGCTTCGGAATCGGACTGATCCTGATTGCCTTTGGCGCAGGCTGGTGGTCCGGAGCCTCCCGGCAAGAACATCGATCGAGCCGCGCCACCACAGGCGCGTTGGCTGAATTGTGGGGCGGGTGGCTATCCAAGCCAGCCGGAGCTGTTATCTGCTTCAGCAATCCGGTGACTACGGTTGTTAAACAATTTCAAATGCACCTCCCGCCTAACTCTCTTCCACGGCGAATTTTAGTGACACCGGAGCAGGAAGTACAGCTTCGCGAGACGTTGGGTCTTCCTCCGGGCGGGTTTATCTACCTTTCGCCCGCTATTTCACAAGCCAAAATGGGAGAAGCAATCGGCGCCGTTGCACTTGCGAACCTCTTCGCGCGATCTGGCGTGCGGGTCCAAGCTACCCAAACCCGGTTTCTAAACTGGAAAGACTTTCGCTCTCAAAATCTCATACTGCTTGGGCATGATGAGGCGAATCGCTGGTTAGACCCGCTCCTGAAATATCTTCCATTTCGACTCGCCGCAACAGAAGGAGACCGACCACGCCGCATTGTAGATACCGTTCCCCGAAGCGGCGAACGCCGGGAATATCAGAATCAATTCTCTCCGCGAAGCAAAGATCAGCCTTCGGAAGACTATGCCTTGATCTCGATGATGCAGGGCATCGATCACGAGCACGAGTTACTTCTATTGAACGGCCTGAACTCGGAAGGAACGCAATCGGCGATCGAGTTCTTGACGGACCCTTTCACCGTGCAACAACTGGTCACGGCGCTCCGGAAAGCCGCTCCATCCCATCGGGGGCGCTGGCAATTCCAGGTTGTTCTTCACACTGAAGTTCGAGATAAGGTTCCTACTCGAGCTGATATGGTCGCCCTGAGAGTACTTCAATAATTGGCAATTACCACACCAATTTTGCATTCAACTGAATGACTCTCATCGCTCCGGCTCCGCTGATTTCACCGAAGGTGGAAGAGTTGAGGTTTGTGTTCGGCCCGTTATAGTTCACGTGGTTGGTCGCATTGAACATGTCCGTGCGGAACTGCAGCTTCAGCTTCTCGCCAAGACTAAAATTCTTCGATAGTGACAGATCAACACCCCAGGATGCAGGCCCGCGCAAGGCGCCTTTGCCCAGTGTTCCGGGTTGGACTGCGATGCGAGTCGTGGAATCCATGGGCACAAACGCGAAAGCCGCACGATCCAAATATTGTATTGTGCAGCGTCCACCGACAGTGCAACGGGAAGTGGAGTGATCCTTCCAGTCTGAAAAAGAAGTTGCGCCGCCAAGGAAGTCGGGACGGCAATACCACGCCGAGGCACACGATTGCGTTACCGTGAAAGGCTCCCCGCTCCGTGCAGTCAGGATGCCGCCGATCTCCCAGCCGCCGAAAGCCTGGCGTACCAGGCGATGCGCTCCGGACAATTGGGGCAGATCGTAGACCCAGTCCATCGCGATGCGGTGTGTCGCGTCTCCCGGATTCGGCCCGCGATCGGCTCGCGGGTTGAAGAATTCCTGAATGTCGTTGCTGTCGTTGTCGGAGCCGTAGTACGCGCCGATATCGCCGCCGGTTACACCAAGGCTCTTGCTAAAAGTGTAATGAGCATCGAATGAGACTCCGTGCGAAAAACGTTTACGTAAGGATGTTTCCCACGCGTTATAAACCGTGTTTTGCGTATTATCGACGTAATAACCTCCAAAAATGAGGTCCGGATTCGGCCGGATTCCCGTTAGCCGGTCAGGCAGATTCGGGCGGCGATGCAGAATAAATTTGACTCCGCGAACGCCTACGTAGCTGGTCTCCATCATAAGTGTCGGGCTTAGGCTGTGCTGAATATTGAACTGATAGTGCATGGCGTAGGGATTTTGCAAGCCCGGATTGATCGCTGAGAATGGAAACCGCCGATCTGTGGTAGCCGCTTGGCTCTCTACAACCTGGCGCAGGTCTGCGCTGTATTTGGGAAACTGCAGCCCTAAGTCGCGGGCTTCGGCCAGTGTGAATGTCACCCGGAACGGAACAATCGGGTTCGCGACTGCCTGCCGTACGACTCCCGGCATCTGCGGGCTGAACATTATGCCGAATCCTCCCCGAATGATTGTGCTGCCCTTGCCCGCGATATTGTAGGCGAAGCCGAACCGCGGCCCCAAGTTCAGCGCATCATTATTGTACGGATCGTTGGGGTCTCTAGCCGGGCCAAAATTGAATGAAGGCCAATCCGTCGGAGGCCTGAGATTATAAAAGCCGACAGGTACTTCCGTCGTGGGCTTGGACACGTTTTTCCCATAAAAATCGTAGCGGAGCCCAATGTTCAATGTGAGATTCGCGGTCGCCCGCCAGTCGTCCTGTGCGAAGAAGCCGAAATCGATCATCCGGGAACTGTAGGGGGGCGATCCGAACGACGGCACAACGGAGCTCGGTATATTGGCAAAAAAGTCGGCTTTGTTCTGAAAACTGAACGCCGGGTTCTCTGGGTTGGTACGGAAACCGCCATTCAAACCATAACGGCCACCAAATTTGAACGAGTGCTTTCCAACATGGCGCGAGATATTCTCCTCGATGCTGTACGTAGTGCCGTTCATGTCCCAGATTTCAGCGCCGCCGACACTGAAGCCCGACGATCCCGAGATAGAAATCCGTGGGACGCTTCGATCCCATGGAAGCTGTTCGGCAGCACCGTTTGGATCCTTTTGGGTAAGGAATTTATCCAGGCGGGACATGTTGTTAAAGTTCCAGCCGAAGCGGGTTTCAGACATCCAGCTTGCGCCGCCTGTAGTGAAGCTTGCCGAGACGCGATCTTGCATGTACTCGTAGGTTCTATCGTTAGCGCCATTCACGTAGTAACTGGGATCCAACCCAAATGGACGCCCCCTGGTATAGGTCACTGCCAGGCTGCTATACGAACCCACGCGAGCATCCACCTTCGCTAACCAGTGGTTATCCCTGCTGAGAGCATTGCGGATGCCCTCGAATCGTCCTAAGTCCGCGTTAATCGGCACGTTTGGGTCCGGGAGTACACCCATAAGAATCCTGGTTTCCTCAAAGGGAACCGATTGCAGAATCTGGCTACGATATGCGGCGGTCGGCACAGTGCCGTTCACTCGACGGGATGCCGACTCCCGGTACCCTTCGTAAGTACCGAAGGCGAATACACGATCCTTGATAATTGGACCGCCCAGACTGGCGCCGAACTGATTAAAGACGATCCGGGGCTTTCGAATCTCCTCGCCGGTCCGGGTTCGGGCCGCAACGAAAGGATTTCGCGCATTGAGAACATGAGATTGGTAATTTTCGAAGACGGTCCCGTGGATTTGGTTCGTCCCCGATTTTGAAATCAGGTTTACCTGCCCGCCTACTACACCGCCATATTCGGCTGGAAGGATTCCGCGCGCTAACTGCACTTCTTGAATCGCATCGATGCTCATCACATCTATGTAGTTGCGCGCTCCGTACTGGGACATGCTGCGCTGCTCGGGATTGGAATTCGCATCCGTACCATCGACACTGATCCCGGTCCCGCTGGCGCCAATACCGTTCAGCCTGGGACTGCGTCCCGACCCTATGTCGACACCGGGAGCGACCCGAAGAAGGCTGCTCACGTTTCTCCTGCTGAGCGGCAGCTCGGTTACCTTCGTTTGCTCAAAGGTCTGCGCTTGCTCGGACGATGCCGTGCTGACCAAAGGCGCGGAAGTCTCCACATTGACGGTCTCACTGATTGAACCGAGTTCCAGCGGCAGCGTCCGGCGAAGGGTTTGAGCCGCCATGAGTTGGAGTCCCTTAGCCTCATACTTCTTAAACCCTTGCGCTTCCACGCGAATGGTATATGCGCCGATCTGCAAGAAGTTGAATGTCACATCGCCTGCCGCATCCGCGGCCCGCGACTGCTGTGCATTCGTGGCTTCATGGATCAGCGTCACCGTGGCTCCGGGCACCCCCGCGCCGGATGGATCTGTAACTGTGGCGTAGACCGTCGCCGTCGTCACCTGTGATAGCAGCCGGGCAGCCGGCCACAATAGCATCAGCGCGAACGCCGCGCGGATGGATTTTCTATACATAATTCCCCGTTTCCCCGGCACCCCAGCCGGTATGTGGGATCAATATACGCGCACGCTGCAAGAGTTTCCAGCCCGACGCGATAGCGAACGGTTCGTGAACGGTCCTGGGACGGTTCGCGACCTTGCGATATCGTCATTCGGCACATAAAATCAGGCGAGAATAGTCCATGCAACTTGTCCCCCTACTCAAAGGAGGCGGCTCGTGCGCCCGAGGAATCTGGGTTTTAGCTTCTCTCACATGCTTGACGGCTGCGGAGCAATCTACCCCGCCGGAACGGGCTGTCATCACCCGCTACTGCTACGGGTGTCATAACGACCGCCTGAAAACAGGCGGGCTATCGCTCGCTCCCACCTCGGTTAAAACACCCGCCGAGAACCCGGAGACGTGGGAAAAGGTTGTCCGGAAACTTGAGCACAGGCACATGCCGCCGCTCGGGCTTCCGCGCCCGGACGAGGCCACTTACGACGCGGTAGTCGCTTCACTCGAAGAGTCGCTGGATGATGCTGCGGCACGAAATCCGAATCCCGGCCGAACTCCGGCGCTCCGGCGGCTTACTCGGGCGGAGTACCACAATGCAGTGCGGGATCTATTGGCCGTGGATGTGGACGTCTCATCATTGCTACCGGCAGACGAGAGCAGCCACGGTTTTGACAACATCACGGTGGAAACCCTCTCTCCGTCCCTGCTGGAAAGGTACTTGACAGCGGCCCAAAAGATCAGCCGCCTGGCGATCGGCAGCCCCGTGGCATCTCCAACTGGGGACTCCATCCTGGTTCCGCCAGATCTGACTCAGGAATCCCGTCTTGAAGGGCTGCCCTTCGGCACACGTGGAGGAGCGCTGTCGCCCTATATATTTCCGGTGAACGGCAGCTATGAAATCCGGCTTCGGCTTACCCGGGATCGCAACGAGCATGTGGAAGGGCTATACGGGACGCATCAACTCGAGCTGACCATCGACGGCAGCCGGGCCGCACTTTTCGTGGTGAAGCCGCCACCGAAAGGAGAATCTCACGAAGGCGTGGATCGGGACTTCCATATCCGCATCGCAGTCAAGGCAGGGCCGCATAACATCGGCGCCACGTTCCTGAAGAAAACCGCTGCGCTTGTTGAAACAGAGCGCCAGCCGTATCTCGCGCATTTCAACATGGATCGGCATCCGCGGCTGCAACCGGCTCTTTACTCGATTACGATCACCGGTCCCTATGACAGTTCCGGGCCTGGCGACACACCAAGCCGCCGCAAGATATTCTCCTGCTATCCGGCAAAGCCAGCGGATGAAGAAGGATGCGCCCATCGAATCTTGTCGGGATTGATGCGGCGTGCTTATCGGCGGCCAATCACTCAGGCGGATCTCGCCAAGCCAATGAAGTTTTATCGTGAGGGCCGGTCGGGCTCAGATTTTGAAGCGGGGATCGAGATGGCCCTCCGGGCGCTTCTGGTCAGCCCTGAGTTTCTCTTCCGAATTGAGAAGAATGCGCCTGGCGAGAGGCCCGGAACCGTCCGGAGGCTGAGCGACATCGAACTTGCCTCACGCCTGTCGTTCTTCTTGTGGAGCAGCATTCCGGATGATGAATTGTTAGATCTTGCGAGCCGGGGAAAACTCAGTGATGCCCGCGTTCTCGACAAGCAGGTACGGCGGATGCTTCGAGACAAACGATCGGAAGCCTTGGTGACTAATTTCGCCAGCCAGTGGCTATATCTTCGGAATCTGGATGCTGTCAGCCCCGATCCGCGCTTATTTCCTGATTTCGACGACAACTTGCGACAGGCTATGAGGAAGGAAACCGAGTTGTTCTTCGCGAGTATCATGAGCGAAGACTGTAGCGTTCTCGATCTGCTCAACGCGAATTACACCTTCGTGAATGAGCGGCTGGCAAAGCATTACGGCATTCCGAACGTTTATGGGCCGCGGTTCCGTCGTGTAAGTTTGGACGAGCATAGCATGCGCGGCGGGCTTCTCGAGGAAGGGAGCATACTGACCGTTACTTCATTTGCAACGCGAACCTCTCCCGTGATTCGAGGGAAATGGGTATTAACCAATATTGTTGGCACGCCTCCATCGCCGCCTCCCCCGAAAGTTCCGACACTGAAAGAAAAGAGTGACGACGGGAAGGTCCTCACGATGAGACAACGCGTGGCGCAACATCGCGCCAATGCCGTGTGCGCGAGTTGCCATAACCTCATGGACCCGGTGGGATTTTCGCTGGAGAACTACGATGCAATTGGACGGTGGCGGACCACCGACGCAGGCGCCGCTGTAGACGCATCGGGCAATTTGCCCGATGGAACGAAATTTGTGGGAGGCGCCGCGCTACAGAAGGCATTGCTTCACCGGCCCGAGATCTTCGTTTCCACGCTGACGGAGAAGCTGCTCACGTATGCTTTGGGCCGTGGAGTCGAGTCCTTCGATGAGCCGTCGGTGCGAAAAATCGTTCGCGATTCCGCCAACGACGATTACCGATTCTCATCTTTAATTCTTGGAATTGTCAACAGTATGCCATTTCAAATGAGGAGTTCTCAATGATCGTGATCGCGAAGAAGGCGCTTCCCCGACGGACGTTGTTGCGCGGTATGGGGGTGAGCCTGGGTTTGCCGCTGCTAGACGCGATGGTGCCTGCCATGACGGTTGCGCCAGCGGCGGCCAAACCCGTGCGCCGCCTCGGTTTCGTGTATATTCCGATGGGCGCTAATATCGCGAAGTGGAAGCCCTCAGCAATAGGCAAGCTGGCTGACCTTTCGCCTACACTGGCATCTCTCACTCCTTTTCTCGATCAGCTTACAGTCATCGGCAATCTGGACCTGAAAAATGCTTATTCGCCAGGCAATCATGCCACGGCGAATGCTGCATTTCTTAGCGCGGCAAAAGCCAAGATGACGGAGGGCGCCGACTACTATCTCGGCACCACGGTAGATCAGATCGCGGCAACGCAGATTGGCAAGGAAACTCCGCTGCCGTCGCTCGAACTCGCAATGGATCTGCTGGCGACTGTTGGTAACTGCGATAACGGATTTGCGTGCGTATATCAGAACAATCTCTCGTGGTCGTCACCCACCACCCCGCTTCCCGCAGAGGCTCATCCGCGCCGCGTGTTTGAGCGATTGTTCGGAGACGGAGGCAGTACAGCGAAGCAGCGCGCGGAACTGCGCAGGAATTCGAGCATTCTCGATTGGGTGAATGAGGACATCGCACGGCTGAAGAAGGACGTAGGCCCGTCGGACCGGCTGAAAATTGGAGAATACCTGGATACCGTTCGCGAGGTAGAGCGCCGGATTCAGAAAGCTGAACAGCGGACCGAGAGTTCCTCGCTGCTGGACCTGGACCGCCCTGTTGGAGTTCCCGCTGATTATGGCGACCACGCGAAATTGATGTTCGATTTACAGGTCTTAGCATTTCGCGGCGATATTACGCGCGTGACCACATTCCAACTCGCACGTGAGACGAGTAATCGAACCTACCCGCAGATCGGTGTTCCCGATCCGCACCATCCCATTTCCCACCACGCCAATAATCCCGAGAAACTGGAGAAGCTGGCGAAAATTAACGCCTATCACGTGTCGCTGTTTGGCTACCTGCTCGGAAAACTGAAAGCGACGCCGGACGGAGACGGCTCCCTGCTCGACCACTCCCTTTTCCTGTGCGGCAGTGGCATGGGCAATCCAGATGTCCATGATCATGAGGATCTGCCGATTCTAGTTGCCGGCGGCGCCGCGGGAACAGGCGGCCGCCACATTCGGTATAAAGAGGCCACTCCACTCGCAAATCTGCATCTAACACTTCTCGACAGGGTGGGAGTCCGGCTGGATTCGTTCGCGGATAGCCGGGGGAAAATCCGAGAATTGCTCGATCCAGTAACACCGGCATAAAGAGAGTAAGCAATGCATGTTGTGCGCCTCATCTTGGGCGTCTTCGCTTGCACGGCAATGTTAGCCGGCGCGGGCGTGCCGCTCATAGAAGCTGTGAAGCAGGACGATGCGGCCAAAGTTCGTGCTTTGGTGCGGCAGAAGGCGGATGTGAACGCCACGGCGCCGGATCAGGCGACCGCGCTCCACTTCGCTGCGTACCGCGACAATCTAGAAATCGCGCGTTTGCTGGTTGGGGGCGGCGCGAACGTCAATGCCGTTAACCGCTACGGCGTCACACCCCTCTCCCTCGCTTGCACGAATGGCGACGCCGCGATGATCGATCTCTTGTTGCGGGCTGGAGCCGATCCGAAAAGCTCCCTTCCGGATGGTTCTTCACCCCTGATGACCGCTGCACGGACCGGGAATCTAGCTGCCGTGGACGTGTTGCTGACGCACGGAGCCGACGTGAACCGAACAGAAGGAACTCACGGCCAGACCGCTCTAATGTGGGCCGCGGCCGAGGGACACGTCCCAGTCGTAGACCGTCTCATCAAGGCCGGCGCGGACATTCGCGCCCGTTCTAGCGGAGGATTTACGCCTTTACTTTTCGCCGTTCGACAGGGCCGGGCGGAGGTGGTGAAACTACTCCTTAAAGCGGGCGCCGACGTTAACGATTCTCTACCGTTCCATTCCCGGCGGCCTCGCCGCGAAGGCGACAACGCGATGCGTACCGGAGCCAGCGCATTACACCTGGCGATCATGAACGCGCATTTTGAATTGGCGGCGATATTGCTCGATGCCGACGCAAATCCAAACGCGGCGGGCCCCGGTTGGACGCCCCTGCACGCCATTACGTGGGTCCGTAAGCCGGGGACCGGCAGCAATGACCCGGCACCGGAAGGCTCCGGCCACATGGACAGCCTCGGATGTGTGAGAAAGCTCGCCGCCCACGGCGCTGACTTAAATGCACGTATGTCGCGGCGAACGACTGCCGGCCTCAGCAGCCTGAATATGATCGGCGCCACTCCATTTCTGATGGCCGCCAGGACGGGTGACGCCGAGCTGATGAGATTGCTCGCAAAGCTGGGCGCCGATCCTTTGATGACGAATGTAGATCAGACCACTCCGTTAATGGTGGCCGCTGGAGTTGGTACTCGATCCCCAGGCGAAGACGCCGGCACGGAGAGCGAAGCATTAGAGGCCGTAAAGGTTGCGCTTGAGCTGGGAAACGATCCGAATGCGGTGGACAAGAAGGGCGAAACCGCGATGCATGGCGCAGCTTATAAACAGCTTCCTTCTGTTGTCCGCTACTTAGCTGAGCATGGCGCGAGGATTGAAGTGTGGAATCAAAAAAACAAGGCCGGTTGGACGCCGCTGCGGATCGCGGAGGGCGTGCATCGGACTGGGAATTTCCGGAGTTCTGCGGAGACGGCTGCGGTCTTGCGCGACATCATGAAAAAGGCAGGCGTATCAACAATCGTAGAACCTGAAATATTGTCGGCCGTGCGATGAGATGACGTCAGTACCTGCGTTTGTTGGCCGGCATACTGCAAGCCTTCTGGAGGAGGATGGATTATCGTCGCTCAAGACGAAATATTACGGTGAGTGAGATTCCGGATGCGGCGCGGCAGTCATCGCCCACAGGAGGCCGACGAGGACGTCGGCCGGGGACCAGGAGGTCCGCCCCACTACACACAGCAGGTTCTTATTCCAACTCAGAAGTTCCAAAATGGTCCGACACCCCAAAAAACAGCCAGGGTCCGATTCGTTCCAACCAACACGCCGACCTGCTGAATGAGGCCGTATCGTTGCTTTCGGGGGCCGTTGAGCTGCGTATCGTCCAGGTCAGTCAGACTATTGATCGAGAACCGCACCAGATGGGCAGAGTGCCGTAAACGAACGTCGTAAGCCGCCAAAGCCCGGCTTCCCTCGTTCGGAATAAAAGTGCCTTGATACCCGCCTGATTGCCGCCAATACTGATAACCAATTCTGCACCTGTTCCCGAGGAAATTGCCCAGCTCATGCTCAATATAGGGAGAAATCGAAGGATGCCAGCCAGAACGAAAGATGTATCGCCTCTGAATTGCTAACAGGAGGCTGTCCTGGGAAAATTGCGTGGGCACTCCACTTGGGACAGGGGCTTTCAACCACGACGCCAGTCCTCCTGCGCCAAAGTTAATTCCTGCTGTGAACCTGCGGAAGGCGCCTGGAGGCGTCAATTGCAATCCTGCGAGAGCAAATCCTCCTGGCGCGGTCTGGGTATCCGAATAATTTAACTGCTGGCCATCGGGCAGATCGATGCGAGTGGAATAGCTATAACGAGCAGGCATAACCTGACCGCTGATTCCCACGATGAAGGACATTCGAAAACCCTGGTCAACAGCCTCATGAGGGGGTTTAACCGGTTTGGGCTCTCTGCGATCCTCTGTGGCAGCAGCGTCAGCGCCGGGGGCAGGAAGGCTCACGGCAAACAGGCCACACGCAGCGAGATAGACCACCACGCGCAGGGTACCGAACCTCCCGACGTTTAGATTATAGTCCGGAAAAACCAATCCGGATTAGCTATTGACGCGCCGCCAGTATCGATTTATAAGTACGTTGTACACGCGGAGCGGCCCATGGCGTTGCGGAGTTTGACCGGGTTGTTTCTTAGATGTAGGCGTCTCCCGGCCGTTGTGTGCCTCCTGGCCTGGGGCGTATTCGGGGCGGCACCTATGTTGGCACAACGTGCCTGCAACTGCCCTGACGGAAGACGGTTCGCAATCGGCGCATCGATGTTCGGAAAGAACAGCGCGAGGATTCTGATCACCGGTTTTCACTCAGAACCTTCCCTGAGCACGGGACACAACGATCCGCCTCACTGCTCCGATCTGTTGGTGCTTGGGCAGATTGTGCAGCTTATGCAGGCGCCCGATGGCCGGCCCTTTTTGAAGCGGGACAACTTGAAGCGGGGAACGATCTCTCGTATTTGCGATACACAGATCACGTTCATTGAGCCCAAGAAGTCCTACGATTTTTTTGCGGACGATGGAAGCGCGCTCACTTTGACCGATGACGCGAGGCCGCAAGCGGCCGCCTCCGCTGAAGCAATCGAGAACAAACCAGTCGAGGACGTCGAAGAATCTGAGGATCTAACCGGACAAGATCTTCTCCAGCTTCTTCCCGAAAAAAACGCCACCAGCGATCTTCGTCGAACGCCGTTCGATGAACAGGATCTCAAAGAGGGCGCCTACATCATAATTCGGAAACGATCGAAGGCTGCACTGGCCGAAAGCGATGACGGTTCGGCGCCACATGTCTCGCAGAATCGTCCGCACGAAGTGACCATTCCGGCCGGGACGCTTGGACGAATCGAGAAGCGAGCCGGCTTTCAATCCGAGGCGCTCTGGACTGCCGAGATCTTGCCGGACTCGGCTCCGCGGCCTTTCTGGAGTTCGTTGCTCCTGGCAGCCAAAACCCTCGTAAAGCCGCAAGCAGTTGCGAGGAAGGTGGTTCTTCCATCCAGTCAGATAGTCGAGATCAATCATTTCTTCGATCAGTACGGAGTGGACTGGACCTATTTCGGAGCCGATACCGGCGAAGCCGCGGGCGAGCAAAGCGCCGGCACGACACGTCTGCCGGAGATCTACTCCCCGAGCCCGTTGCCGTTAGAGAAGAATGTCGCAGAAGCCCAGAAGTTCCACGTGACGGAGGGGATCGAAAAGGCAGCGGTTGGGTTGCGCCTGGTTCTCAAAGATCGTGAGCTTTTAGCAAAGCGTACGACGCTCGTTCTGGATGAGGCTGGCGCGAGTGGCGCCGAGACCGCGCCGGACCTGTTTCACCGGCAGTGCTTTGTTGGATTCGACAGACTGAAAGAGTCACAATCGGAAAAGTCCATTAGGCCGCAAACTCTTCGTATCACCGATGCGGACGTGAGAATATTCCAGCCGAAGGATGCCGAGCAGGTTCCAACTGATTTTTATGCGATCGACCTTCAGTTCACGCTTCAGCCAGATTTCGGCGCCGGTAGAATTCCGCTCGTATGCCGCTTTCCGTTAGCTTCGATTGACCTCGAGCTGGTGGACGCGGCCACCCACATCCTTTCCAGCAAATTTGAGATCAGGCCCAGGGAGAGGGGTGAGCCGTGATGTTTGGTATTGAATTCCGGCCTGGCTTGGTTTCGCTCACGTTGTTTACGGTGGCGCTCGGCGTCGTGAGTACGAATAGGGCCTTAGCATTGGATACGACGCGATGTACTTGCTCCGACGGAAGCTCTGTCGAGACGGGGGAAATCAGTTACAGTCTCGAGAGCGATCGCGAGAAAATAATCCGACTCGAAGGAACAGGGAATGCTCTCGATGGCCGCTGCAAGGGGATTTGGGTCCACAGTACCCGCATACATACGCGCGGCACGCCGTATCAATTTTTTCTGCAGCGAAAAACATTGGGCGAACGGCGCTTTTCCGGATGTGAAGACTTGGATGAGAAATTCGTGAAGCGCTCCAAAACATACAAGTTTGTCTTTGACTCCGATTCGGTGTCCATTCGCGAAATGCAGTCTGCCGGCCCGCAAAGGACGTCACATTGGGGAGTGGACCCAAAGGCGAATTCGAATCAAAACGTGTGGAACGCAATCATTGTAGACGACGAGCCGCTCATTTCAGACGAGGACGACGAAAAGCGATCTCCGGCCGAATCCCGGCACGAGGAGTTCAAACGTACATCGTGGGTATTCGCACGTCGAGATATCAGGGCGCACTATCTCGGGATTCGCAGGGACCCAGATCAAAGCCAGCACATCATACCAATGAAAAAGAGCCGCATTGTTGAGGCCGGCCAGCTAGGTCAGATAGAGGCGGCGCGGATGGATCGGGCCATCGTTCGCTTCTATGGCGGAAGCCGGATTGAAACATTTGGAAAGGCGAAAAATGTTTTCAGACAATGGTATGACAAGACCGGCGGTCCCTACAGAGAGGTAAAAGACGATCTCTACACACCTGTGCGTGCGTACATCGTCGAGGTTGCACTAGACGACATTATTGAAATTAACGATTATTTCGACCAACAAAAGACCGATCGGACCGGGCAATGAAGGTATGAGACATGGGATCGCGCCGGCGATAAGGGGGCCGCTTATGGCGCTTGCTCTCGCTATTGGAGTACAGACGTCTCTCGACGCGCAGTCCAACGAATCGAACGTTCCGCCGCGTCCGGAGTCTGGGACGCCAACGTTCAAGACTGAGGCGCGGGAGGTCTCGGTTGTCTTCCGTGTTGTGGATAAAAAGAACCAGCTGGTCCCGGGAATTACGCCAAGCGAAATTCACGTGGATGACGAAGGAATATCGCGACCGATCACAAGTTTCTCAGGTGATGTCGCCAATGCGCAGGTGGTCGTGGTGGCCGATGTAAGCGGAAGCATGGGAGCGATCCTCGAACCTCTGCAAGGCGCTTTGTTTACTTTTGCCGATTTGCTTGCTCAAGATCGCGATCGTGAGCCGGGCGACGTCTTACTGAGCCTGGTGCCTTTCAGCGATAGGGCCACACTGCTTGTCGACCGGACTCCGAATCCTGAGGAGTTCAAATCCGCCGTAAAGAAACTACGCCCGACAGGCGTCACAGCTTTGGTCGATACAGTTCTCGCAACCCTTCTCAACGCTTTTGGCGACAAGGAGGTTCGAATTCCGGCCAAGGCTTCGAAATCGGCAGCGCAGGACGACATGACGCCTATTCCCAGCGAGTTCCGGCGGAGGCGCCCTACCGGACATGTTGCAGGAACAAGGCGTTCCAAATTTCTGGTACTCCTTACTGACGCCGGCGAGAATGCTTCTAGTCACCAGTGGTTCGACATCACGGCAGCGATGCTCGGCAAAGATGTGGTGATTTACTCGATTGCATTTGATTCGGGCACTCCCGACGCAAATGTCTCCATGCTCTCAAAAGTCACGGTTCAATCGGGCGGTAAGGTCTACAAGGCAAAGGTGGACAATCTTCAGAAAGTCTACACGCAGATTGCTAGTGATATTCGCAGCCACTATCAACTGACTTTCGCGGCGACGGATGTCGTCAATTCTCGCAAGTGGAGAAGAATCGCCGTTACAACAGGCCGTCCGGACGTCACAATCTCGGGGAGAATGGGCTATTGTCCAGAGACGCCCTGCCAGAAAGAGGATGGAACGTTCGTCGGTGGATCGCCCAAGAATTGGAACGACGTGGTGGCCCTTAGCCGCGATCCGGCCGTTATTTATTCGATGAAGCAGCATCTCGAGAACGTGAGGTTCGAATACAATCCGGAGACCGAAAAAATTGTGTCCAGCCTGGCATCCGGTCCGCTTCTGATTGAGCGAGCATGGAATGCAAATGGAAAACGCGGGAGCGATCGCGACAAGCCCTTTTTTGTGACGCGTAGAGCTGAGGATAGGAAGCAGTCTGTCAACATCGACGCGGAAGTCTGCGGGGTCCGGTTGGATCCGGAACTCAGCCCGTCCTCCCGTTCTCTCTTTAGCTCGGCGAGTGAGCCTGCCTTGCGGGTTATCGATCCGGAGATTCGTTTAGCGCGAAGACCGGGTTCGGCTCATCTTGCTCCATCGGCTGTCGCTCAAGACACATATTTTCAATCTCAGGCTCTCTTCTTTTTGAAGGATCCTTCGGGAAGGATACCCTCGCGCATTCGCGTGCAGTGCAACCGACCACACTTTCTGATCGGCGATGACCTGGTGCAATTTGCGATCCAGGCACTCGAATACGGGCTCAAAGTGAAGTCAACGAGCGCGCAATAAAGCGTCTGGGCCCGGGAGAACTTGTGAAGGGACATGTTTGTAGCTATCGTTTCTATTGGTTGAAGCGGGCGCGACAAATCAAGTAAGCTCAATGTATGAGTTCTTTGTTGGAAAAAGCCCTGGAAAAAGTAGGTACTCTTCCACCTGAAGAACAGGATGCAATCGCAACGCAGATTTTGGCTTCTCTCGCCGACGAGGATGCTTGGCAGATGCGTTTTGCAGAGAAGCGGGATGTGATCCGGCGCATGGCACAGCAGGCCCTTGACGAAGATGCCCGGGGCGAGACTTTGCCGCTCGATAGTTTGCTTTGATCGAATCGCGCGCGACCAGAAATTTCTGGCGGCTGTTTCAGAATCTGCCGGCCGATGTGCGCGACGACGCGAAACGAGCATATCGGCTTTTCCGTACGAATCCGTCCCATCCCGGTCTTCGATTCAAGAAACTCGGTGGTGACGAGGAGATTTACTCCGCACGAATTGGTTTAGGATACCGGGCGCTCGCCGTAGTGCGAAAGAATCGCGCAGTCTGGTATTGGATTGGCAGCCACGAGGACTATAATCGTTTGATCTGACCCAAGCTCCAACACGCGAAATAGGTTAGGTTAGACGGTACGATGAGAAACTTACCGCTCGTGTTACTGCTTTCCTTTTGCGCTCGTACAGCGCTTGCGCAGGGCTCTCCGCCACATGCGGCCGCGGACCAACCGTACACGGTCGAGTATTACTACAAAGTGCAATGGGGACATCAGCAAGAGTTCCAGCAGCTCTTTCTGAAGAACCACTATCCACTGCTCAAGAAGAATATTGAGAGCGGCCGCATTCTTTCGGTGAAAATCGAGACGCCGGCGAATCATATGACGGAAGAGGGGCGCTGGGATTATCGGGTTACGATTCGATTCAAGAATTCCACGGTTGGGACGACCGCCAATCCCGAGGAAGAACGGCTGATCCAACAGCTTTGGCCCGATCAGGCGACTTATAAACGCGAGGAGCAGCGGCGGTTCGAGATTCTGCTGGCGCACTGGGATCTTCCGGTAACGGATATCACGCCGAAGGCGGAGTAGATGCAGATTCCCCGCGCAGCAGAGCGGCTATAACAGGATTTACACTCCTCCAGCGGCATCCTTTTGGCGGATTGCCAATCCGCCGCAGGATTCCATCCTGCCCCACAACGCAGGCTAGCCGCAACCAATCAAGCGCCACCACTACAGCTGCGTAGATACATTTATATTGAAAAGTACTTTTCGTTGATGATATTATTCAGTTGGGGTTCCGATTTTTTGCTGAAGCACATCACTGCAATTGCATGCATTCTTGGCTGCACAAGCATTGCCTGGTCGATTTTGGCCGGCAGCATCTGGTCTCGTACAAATGAATCGAACGATCGATTGAAGCCCAACGTCACCTCGATTTGGGGAACGCGGCAGGAGCAAATGCAACCCGTCGCATTCGTCGATCAGGGGCAGACCGCTCCTGTTCCGCTGGCAGCCGAGAGCAGCCGTATCCACGTAAACCTTGCTCTCGAATACCGCCAGAAAGGCTTGCTTTGGTACAGCACATACGTGGTCGATTTTTCAGGTTTGTACACGTTCCGAAATCCGATGAACGATTCGCACGGCGTCACTTTCCAGATCCATTTCCCTTCGAAGCACGCGATTTATGACGGACTCGCTATCGAGTTGAATGGCCGGCCGCTGCCGTTCACTGCTAACCGCGACAGCGCTTTCGTCTCAACCGTCTTAGCTCCGGGACAGACGGCGGCATTTCGTGCAAGCTACCGCTCGCAGGGACTGGATAGCTGGCGCTACAATCTGGGCGACGATGTCACACAAACGCGCAATTTCGAATTGACGATGAATACGAATTTTAAGGCGATCGACTTTCCCGCGAGCACGCTCGCCGCCACCGAGAAGAGGAAGACCAAGACCGGATGGGAGCTTGTCTGGCGTTATCGCAATCTTATTTCGGGTTTCCAGATTGGCATGATTATGCCGGAGAAGCTTCAACCGGGACCGCTCGCCGGCGATATCAGCCGCTTCGCGCCAGTTTCGCTGCTGTTGTTCTTTTTTGTGATGTTCATTCTGACGACGGTTCGGAATATCGACCTCCATCCGATGAACTACTTCTTTCTTGCAGCCGCATTTTTCGCATTCCATTTACTACTTGCCTACCTGGTGGATCATATTGCCGTTCAGCTTGCTGTTTTTATCTGCTCGCTAGTATCGATGGCTCTGGTCGTGAGCTATTTACGCCTGGTTGTAGGACCGCGATTTGCGGTTGTGGAAGCTGGTCTCGCCCAATTGATTTACCTGGTTGCCTTTTCCTATACATTCTTTTTGAAAGGCTTTACCGGGCTGGCGGTCACACTCGGGTGCATCGTTACTTTATTCATTGCGATGCAGATGACCGGCCGTATCCGTTGGAGCGAGCGATTCGGATCTACTTCCTCGCGGGTACCGAATGCGGCATGAAGCCAAGGCATTACGGCGGCTGCGCATCTGGCTGAGTCTGTTTATCGCTGGTCTGGTTCTGAGCGGCGTCACCGCATTTCCCTTAGAGCGGGAGGTGTCGGTGTTGGTGGTGAAAATGGACGGCCTTGGAATGCTGCACGGTTCCGCCCTTCTCGCGTGGCTACATACGGTTCGCGACGCACTGGCCGTAACAAACAAGCGCTATCCATTTCTGGCTTATGGCACCGACTGGCTGGCGTTCGGCCATCTGGCCATCGCAGTGGCATTCCTCGGCCTTTGGATCGATCCAGTGCGCAATAAGTGGCTTATCACGTGGGGACTGATTACCTGCTCCGCCGTCGTGCCTTTGGCGTTCGCGGCCGGGGCGATACGAGGTATTCCGCTTTATTGGCGGTTCATTGACTCAAGCTTTGGCTTGATTGGGGCGATTCCATTGCTGTTCTGTCGCTACTATGTTGTGCAGCTCGAACAGAACAAGCCGGCGAGGAGAATATTGACTCGGTTGGCTTAAGTGCGCTACCGATTGACAGCCAGGGCGGCATTCCCTTATGCTTCCTATAGCCAGCTATGGGTTGGACGAATCGCCTGCTCAATATATTTCGCAAACAGCGGCTGAGCGATGAGATTGACGAGGAATTGGCGTTCCATCTGGCGGCGCGCGCACAGGACAATATTGCGTCGGGCATGAAACCGGACGACGCGCAGCAGGATGCACGGCGGCGCCTTGGTAATTGGACGCTGGCTCGCGAAAACGCGCGCGAGGCGAATCTTATTGCGTACAGCGAGACGCTCAGCCAGGATCTGCGGTTCGCGTTTCGCATGATGCGCCGCCGCCCGAATTTCGCGGCGATGGCGATACTGCTGCTGGGTTTAGGAATCGGGGCGAGCACGGCGATGTTCAGCCTGCTCATGAGCGCTGTTTTTCCCAAGAGCGCATTTGAAAATTCGGATCGATTGGTATTCCTCTGGAGATTCGATAAAACGCAGGGCCAATTTTTGCCGCGGCTTTCGTTGCCCGACTTACTCGATATCCGCGCCCAAAGTCATACCTTGGAACGGGCGTCGATTTACGAGCGCAGGGAATTTGTGGTTAACGCATCGGGAGAGCTGGGGCGTGTGGCGGGTTTTGCCATCGATGCGGACTGGTTGCCATCGCTCGGCGTATCGCCGGCGAGCGGGCGGAATATTGCGCCTGGCGATCGCGATGTGGCGCTCGTGACAAATGAACTGGCGCAACGGCTTTTCGATGGAGACGCGGCAGCGCTTGGCCGGCGAATCGAGGTTGACAATCGCTCGTTCACGATTATCGGCGTCCTTCCTGCCAGCTTCCTTTTCGATAACGTAGAAATCTTCGTTCCGCGCGTGCCGGAAGCCAGCGCCAGGCGCGACAGTTTCTCCTATTACGGACTGGCCAATCTGCGCGATGGTGTTTCGCTCTCCGAAGCAAGAGCAGAGGCGGAACGATTGGTTCTGGGCCGCGAAAACTGGACTATGCGGATCGCAACGTCACGGGACAGGTTGTCGTTCGCATGCGGGCCGACGTGTGGTCAACAGCACAAGGGCATCTGGCTGTTATTTGGCGCCGCAGCCGTGGTGCTGCTGCTGGCGAGCGCCAACGTGGCCAATTTGCTGCTTGCGCGGGCCATCGGACGCCGCCGCGAGTTTGTCATCCGAACGGCCATTGGCTGCAGCCGGCAGCGCCTGATCCGCCAGCTTTTTACAGAGAGCCTGGCGCTCTTTTTGTGCGGCGGGAGTGTTGGCATCGTTCTGGCGTGCTGGTTCAGCGCGGCGCTCGCGCGCTTTGCCTCGGCATACGCACAGAACGCCGCTCTCGATACGCGGGCGTTCGCATTCAGCGCGCTCGTTACGCTGCTCGCTGCCATTTTGTTTGGCATGGTTCCGGCTGTGCGCGCCGCCTCGCCGGCCGCGGTGCGAGTTCGCAATACCGCGCGCGGCTTGCTCGTGGCCTCCGAATTTACACTGGCGCTGGTGCTGCTGGTAGGCTTCGGCTTGCTGCTACGCAGCTTCTTACGAGTGGAAGCCATTCCACCCGGCTTCCAACCCGATCGTCTGCTCACCATCAGCGCCAACCTTTCCGGTCCTAAATATAAAAACGAAATGCAACGGATCGCTTTTGCTCGCACTCTTCTGGAGCGGGCACGGGCGCTTCCGGCGGTAACGTCGGCGGCCCTCACGAGCGATCTTCCACTTACAGGGGCCGGTGACACGCGCATTCGAATCGAAGGCTCGCCGCAGGTTCCGATGGAAGTGCGTTATGTTTCCGTGAGCCCGAATTTTTTTCAGGCATTTGAAGTGCCGATCCTGGCGGGCCGCGCGTTCTCCGAGCATGATGGAGCGGGAGCGGCTCGCGTGGTACTGATCAACGAAACTATGGCGCGGATGCTTTTCCCCGCGGGCGATGCCGTGGGACATCGTATCCAAATGGCGGAGCAACCGCCCGTGTGGCGCGAAATCGTGGGCGTGGCGCGCAACGTGCGCCAACGCAATCTCGAGGAAGATTCGCGCCCTGTGTTTTACCGCCCTTACGAACAAGGGCTCGACCTGGGTATCAGCCTGGCGGTGCGGGTCCGGTCGGCGGGTGAAATGCCGCGCGTGGCGGAGGCGCTGCGCAAAAGCGTTCGCGAGGCCGATCCGCAGCAGCCATGGGACACGGTTCAATCCCTGCGGCAGATTATCTACGATTCCGAATCGCTGTCACTGCGCCGGCCTGTGGTCCGCCTTCTGGCAGTGTTCGCGTTGATTGCGCTGCTGCTTGCGGCTGCCGGATTGTTCGCGGTGCTGTCCCACTCAGTGGCCGAACGCCGGCGCGAGATTGGGATCCGTATGGCGGTCGGCGCCAGGCAAACGCAGGTATTGCGGCAAATTGCCGGCGACACGCTCCGTTTGACGCTGCCGGGCGCGCTTATTGGAGCGATCGCGGCTTATGCGCTCAGCGGGCTTCTTCCTTCCGGGCACATCGGATGGAGTGGTTCGGGCGTGTTTCTGTATGGAGTCGGCAGATCGGATGTTGTGACCTATGTCAGTGTGTTTTTCGGGTTATGTTGCATCTGCGCTGCCGCTACGATTATTCCGGCACGGCGCGCGGCGCAGGTGGATCCATCGGTTGTGTTGCGCGAGGAATAGAGGCAATGGGCCGGTTGCAAACCGCTTCACGTAACGTGGAGGCGGATGGTTACGATACGGACCGGGTTATCCGGTTCCCAGGGCCGTGCCAGGCGCGCTACGATGACGTGCTCGCCGCGCGGAGCACTGACTTGCAGGTATCCGCCCTCGGCGCCGCCCAGGCGTACCGAAGGATCGAGCTGCCGCCCGGGAGAATCTTCGATTCGTTTCACGCCGGCGGGAAGATCCAATTGCCAAGAGTAACCCGTGGCGGGTCCCGCGGCGATCGGAAGCGCGATTGCCTCGCCGGCTTTTCCTTCCGCGTCCAGAAATTCCATGGTTCGAACTTCGAGTTTAGCGCGTCTTGACATCTCTTCCCTAGCCAGCTATAAGAAGAACAGATGGCCAAGCATTCTAACGATCGTTTGCAGGGCACGCTCGATCTGCTGATTCTCAAGTCGCTGGCGAGCCGGGGCACGATGCACGGCTACGGCATCACGCTTCACATCGAGACTATCGCCCGCGATGCATTGCGTATCGAAGAAGGATCGCTCTATCCGGCGCTGCACCGTATGGCGCAGGAAGGCTGGATTCGAGCGAAGTGGGGAGCTTCGGAGAATAACCGGCGGGCGCGTTTTTACTCGATTACGCCCGCGGGGTTGAAGCAGCTTGCCGAAGAAGAAAAGCGCTGGAGCGATTTGACGCAAGCGGTGGCGCGCGTTCTTCAGTTTGCCTGAGACGTGTATGGGATGGCTCGCCCGAATCTGGAACACGCTGGCGGTCGCGGCTCAGTTTCAAGATAAACGCGCGGGTCGGTCAGCTTGGTCAGGGCTTCTGCTGGCGCAATTCGCGGGGGCGGAAGCGTGGAACAAATTCCTGCAGCAGGTTCGATGCCGCGTCTACGCCCAATGAGATAAATCCTCGCTGGATTCCGTCGGCCACGCTGTTATTGCTCGCCGGCTGCCAGGTATTCACCAGTTGCCCCGTTCCAAATGCACCGATGATGCGTGCGTAGGCGAACGACGAGCCGCCCGAATCGGTTTTGGTCAGGAAGGTTTGTTTCACCACATTCCAAATGCGCGCTTTTTTCGTGTGTTCGGTGGAAGGAAAATAGCGCGGATCCTCGTGCATGGCAGTTTCCAATGCGAATGTAATACTCTGTCTCGCGACGGTGCCGCCAAAGCCCGAAGCGAACCGCTTTCCAAACCCCTCCGCCCCTTGCCCCCACTCCCCGGGGGTATTGGTGCCCTGCCCTATCGAGGCTCCAATAGCTGCCCCTATCAGTCCGCGTAGTCCCAAACTTTGGACGGTCCGCGCATGAAACTTGCCGCCTGCAGAAAGCGGCGGCGCTTGCAAGGTGTTGGCCAGTTGTCCGGGCTGGGGAGGAGGATCGGCCGCCCAAGCCTGGAAAACGAGACACGGCGCCACCCATAGAAATTTATGCACACTTCATTGTGGACTGGTCACAATTCGGGGCTTTGAAATAAGCGGATACCGGCGATTCCCTCCGCCCCGGCGTGCATGCATT
>JAICIH010000015.1 GCA_025924475.1 Bryobacteraceae bacterium | reverse complement strand
GTCGTCCAACGGCAGGACCCGCGCCCGATTAGCGCGTGATCAAGGTTCAAATCCTTGCGGGAGTACCAGAGTTTGCGGGGATAGTGTTTAACGGCAGCACATCTCTCTTCCAAAGAGAAAGTACCGATTCGATTTCGGTTCTCCGCTCCAGAAGTTCACCGTTCATCTCACCAATGGCGCGCTTGCCACCTGCCGTGATTGCGCTACTCCAGCACTATTAGGACTTCCATCTTCGGCTCGACGATCTCGCCTGGTGCGAACACAGCAATCTGTCGGCTCTTCACGAGCACATCCCAGAGTGGCCCTCCTTGGTTGATCTGAAAATATTGGTTGTCGAGCTTCATTGGGATTGCCGACGGCGGCGCGGGGGTATGCCGTAGCGTCAAGCCGGGCAGGGCATGGCGTATCAGCCGCTGAATTTCCTCCGATGCGGAAATCTTGACAAGCTGAGGCACTTTTCGGATCAGATCGTCAACACCCATGTTCGCGCTCACCGAAAGGAAAAATTGTGAGTTCCGGAAGTAAGCGTCTTCGGTGACCGTACCTGTCCATATGAAACGGTCGCTCGGTGTGAGGCGTATCGGAACAAATTTCTCCGAAATCAGGAACTCCATCAATTCCCGTATACGTTCGTCGAGCAGCATGAAACAACGGCCGAGGTCGTCGTGATCGTAATCCGGAAGATCTTCTGGCCGGCCCTCGAGCGCAAAGGTGGAAAGCGCGCCGGCGAGGCGAAGCATTGTGACGTATGCGGTTTCAGGATGGCCGTGCCGCACTTTCCAAATATGTTTCAGCTCCGGCAGATATGAGTTCACGGTATGCAGCAGCCAGAAATTCGCAGTTTCGGACGGCGAGAAATCCGCCAGCACTTTGCCGCGGGCCCGTCGCGGCGCAGACAGCGCGCTGCTCTTGGTCGCGAGAATTTCGATCTCCCGCCGCAGCAGCATGCTCAAGTACTCGCTCGATGCCAGATCTAGACAGGGCGCTACGAATTTAGGATTCAGGATCGGAATGCCCGCGGCATTGCGAATCACCTGCGCGATACGAAAAGAGCTGAAACCATCCCGGTACTCATCACCAAACAAGAGCCGGAATGTTCGCCGCGCGACCTGGACCGGTTTTTCCTCCTCGCCAAGATTTTCATCCGGCATCATCCGCGTTTCGGCGAGATAACGCGTCCGCACCGGCGCGCCTGAGGCCGTTTGGTTGGGACCGGGAATTGTTACGTTGCGAGCCCGCGGGCGGTTTTCCGGGATAGCAAGAAATACGTCGAGTGATTCGCGATTCGGCGGCAAATGATCGGCAACGCCACGAGACGGCGGCGCGTCGTCGGTTTCTGGAATGTTGATTGATTCGCCATCGGGCATGATTCCGCTGCAGGTGTTGAGGCGGAAAAGGCCGTTAGCAAGCGCCTCGGAGTCGATGTCCAGTTCCATTACGCCCCAGTTCGCGAAATGTGATGCCTGAAAGCGGAACTGGAGCGCATCTTCGAAAAATTGCTCCTGGGTTTGAAAATGCTGGGGTGTGAGAAACATCCCCTGCGTCCAGACGACACGATGGCGGTATTTCATAGAACTACAATTCCTGGCCGTGATTACGGAGAATGCCGGCGACTTCCTCGCGCAGCGGGTCCGAAATGCTGCGCACGCTCGATAGGTCGAGCACCTCAGCAAAACTCGCGCCTCCGGCGAGGCCGCTTGCAACTGTAACCAGTTCGTCCGGCGGGCGAATAGTGGAGAAAGGCGCAGAAAGTGTGACGAGCGGCAAATCGCCCAGCTCCGGCGAGCGCCGGACTTCGAAACGATAACTCAAGCCGGCAAATAAATCAGCGATGCCCGGAAATTTCGTGAAATGGAGATGCATCAGACACGCACGCAGCACAAACGCGCGAACCGCCTCCGAATCCCGTTCTTCTTTGCCGGCGAGGACTTGGCGAAGCATCGAAAGCGAGTAACTGGACGAATAAGCGACCACCCAGGTAAGTGGCGCTGTTACCTTGATGCTTCGCCAGCCACGATCTGTCTTCGTTTGGTGCAAGTATTCCCATTCCTGGAGCTGGATCTGAGTAGAAATGGATTCGAGCGGCAGACTTAACTCCGGCCGGAGATCGAAGGGACGAAGCGCAATGCGCCGGTACAGCTCGCGCAATTCCGCGATGCTTCGCTCGGAGCCGCCGACAAACTCCCGTTCACTGCCTTCGACAGCATCGCCAAGAATGCGGCGCGGTCGAAACAGAAGAGCGGTCGTTTCGAGATAGCCGCGCAATTTCTTCTGGCAGAATTTGGCGACATCCTTAGTTAGGGAATGTAGCTGGAGCAATTGCTCGACGTTCAAAGCGGGAGCGGGGGCAGCCGAGTTATCCATAAATCGATCCTGATCTCAAAATATCGTTGCCAGATCGCGGCACTGCCAGACTGATGGTTCGGACATAATTTCTTTTCCACATACCGAGGATTCCGCGAGTTTCATAGATGACCTTCACCCGCTGCCCCACTTCGTAGCCGCGCGCGGCGGCGACTGGAAGCGAATAGCTAACGAGCTCGGCAGAGCCGTCCAGCCGTATCTGGAACCTGTAGCGATCGGGCACCTCCAATTTCTGTTCCGGAATGAGTTCTCGCCGGGCCGAGACCTTGTGGCGGACGACCGTTTCGGCGGGAAGAAAACGCTTGGCGGCGATCGTGCCGATGGCAGTGGTGCTCACGGCCGGACGGACGAAGCTTAGGTTAGTCAGGCCGGCGAGGAGCAGGCTGGCGATGCCGAGGGATATGGGTATCCAGAGTTTTGCTTGCACGATTCATCGACTCCTTCTTCGCGTTGCAAGATCCGTCACGGGTCTCGGTTCTGGCTGCTCCGGAGGCTCGGCGTTGGCTATTTCCCTAGTCTGGGGAGATTCTGGGTTCGCCCATACGACAGAGTGCGTGGAGCGCTCTTGGGCGGGGCTGGTTTCCCTCCAGTGCACACTGCGAGAGATGGGCCGTGGCGTCGGCTCCGAGTTAAGAAAGTGCTCGCGAAGTTCGTCCATTTTCAGAGGGCCGGGATCCGGGGAATCCCCATCAGGATAGACGTCACTTATGCGATAACTATCGCGGACCTCCGCCTCAATTTGGGTCCCACTTTTGAGCTTGTTACTCCAGTGTCTTTCGAGCTCGTAGTAGCTGCCCCCTTTGCCTCCTACCCAGTCTTGGTGTATCTTCAGCACATATCTATTGATGTTGCGGTTCTGCCGTCCCAAGTTTGGAAATTCGCCCGGCGCACCATACTCATCGCGGAACATGTGCCCGGCGTCGTCCCCCGTGCCTCCGGCAATTGCCCGTTGCTCGGTAGTATTCCTGTGTTTCTTCACATTGCCAGGAACTCCAAGCTTGCCTGTTCCCACTATATGTAGGTAACCGCGACTGTCAACCCATGCCCGGAAATCGTAATTTTTCTTGCTGACGTCCGGCAGTTCGGGTGTAGCCGGCCGAGACCTGGCGGCTGCCCGATTCGCATTTCTGCAGTCTTGACAGTTCGGATCGGATTCCTCCGGATGATTCGGACATTGAAGCCCGCGTATATCCACCTCGACTAGCGGATTTTCCGTATATGCATACAGATTCAGCCCGCCGCTGATCCCTTCCGGGTCGCACTGAAGATAGCGGCCGAGCTCGGGACTGTAGTAGCGAAAACGGTTGTAGTGTAATCCGGTCTCCGCATCGAAGTAGTGGCCAGGGAAACGGAGATTGCATTCAATGCTGCTGCTCGGTTCGATGTGAACAGCTCCGTACGGTGAGTAGGAGCATTGCCAGAGACGATTGCCCTGGTCGTCCTCGATCCGCACTGGCGCGCCAAGATGGTTCATGAAAAGGAAACGGCGAACACCGCTGGCCGGGTCAGCATCAATTGATTCGTAATCGACGAACAAGAACGGCACAATCGCAAAGGCGTCCGGATAAATATAGATACGAAGCCGTCCGGATGGCTCGATCTCTGCCGCCAGGTGGTCCGTGTCCCAGTAGTACTCAGTGGTAGCACCGTTGACGGTTTTACTAACGCGCCTTCCGATCGCGTCGTATTTTGCTTCCCACCTTCCGTTCTCGCTCTCTACTCGCACCAGCATGTCGCGCGAGTCGTATTCGTAGCGCACAGAGCCTCGCGACCCGCTGCGCCTCGCGATGTGGTCGCGCTCGTTGTATTCAAACGAATCGCCGTTGGCAGCCATGAGACGATTCCCTGAACCCATCGTGACGTCTGTGAGACCGGGCGCTTGCAGCAGATTGCCGCCCGCATCATACCGGAATGGATGACGCGACCCATCAGGCAATGACATCTCCTGCAAGCGATGTGCGGCGTCGTACCGCCACGACACCGGACCCGATTCGCTGTCATCCGTTCTGTGTAGATCGCCATCGGGCGACCATTCATGGTGACGAATCCAATCGCGCGAACCACGCCGCCGGTGAAACACAATTCTTGCTGTATTCCGACCCCCGTCATCGAACCGGCTGTATTCGGTAGCTCCATTCGACAGCTCGCGAGCGACTACGCCCGAGGACGGAAACCAAATCCGGTGTGTAGCGCCGATGCAGTCCCGAATCAGGAGCGCGCCATCGGACGATCGTTGATATTGTGTAGCAAAGCGGCCGAACAGCACTGTCTCGGCGAGCTCGCCAAATCTACACCGATGCTCCACGCCACGCCCATCCCGCATGTCCTTGATACATCCGCCAAGCTCGTCGTACTCGAATCGGACGTCCGCAGCCTGCGATTGTGCGCGGAGAAAACGGCCGGCTGCATCATATTCGAAGCGCTGCACATCGCCTGACGCAAGGTGGCGCGCGCCGATAAGATTGCGGGGTAGTATCTCAAACCGGAGCAGAACGGTGCCGGAAGCATCGCGTTTCAAGATCAGATTACCCGCGCGATCGTACTCGTAAGTCTCGAGGAGCTGACCGTGCCGCTCGACTGCAGTCACGCTGTCGCAGAAGTTGTAACTGTAGCGCTGCTCGGTTCCACCCGCGTCTGTAACAGCCCTGAGCTTTTCTGACTTCGTGAACTCGGTGCGGATTACATGTCCAAGCTGGTTCGTCTGGCGAACGCGGTGATTCCAGGAGCCGTACTCGAGTGTAAACGTCGCCCCTGAAAAATCGCGATAGCGGGCCAGGTTTCCGTTAGCATCGTAGCCCCAGTGGCGGACCACTCCGGAGCGCGCCGGTTGCTGCACGATATGGCCAAGAGGATCAAACACAAAATCACCGTACTCGGAAGGCAGAGGATCAGTCAGCATTCGCATCGCGCCCGGAGTCAGCCACGGATCGGTTATCCCAGACCTCCTGAGAGATTGCGCCTGCGGCTGCAGGTCCCCAAATTCGTACTCCGCCGCGCTTGCCGGCAGGCGGTGAGGATGATACGCAGGAGGTGGCGGGCTTTTGAAGTCGTACCAGATGCCAATCGGGCTGATTTTCGCCACCGGCTCGCCGTCTCCCGAGTAAACGTAACTCGTGATGTTATCGTTCGCATCCCGTTCTCCCGTAGGCATCCCGGCATCATCGAACTCGAATTTGCGAACGCCTCCCAGCGGATCGATAATCTTCGTAATTTGTCGCGATCCGTTATAGAAATAGGTCCAGTTCCCGCCGTCCGATCTTGTAACAACCGTGACGCGCTCCTCGCGCAAATAGCGGAGCCGGACCTCTTGCACTCCGTCTTCTCCGCCGGAGCGAACGCACCAACCTTGCTCGTCGTACTCGAACAGGAACGAATGCCCGCGCCGGTCCGTTCGTTTGATCATCCGGTTCTGGTCGTCGTATTGAAACGAGAACACGTTCTGATACCCGTCCACTCCCCGGATCAAGTTACCTGCCTCATCGTATTCATAGCTGGCTAGTGATTTAGCCGTCCGCATATCGGTCCCGATTAACTGCAGCGCAACAATACGGCCCTGAGTATCGCAATACACCTGTACCAACCGGCCATCAGCTAACTCGATCGCAGCCAGGTGGCGAGCGTCGTTATACCGGAAGCGAAGCACACGCGCTCCGGCTCTGATCTCCGATACTGGCGCCACGAGCACGCCTGCACAGAACACAAAAATGAATTCGTCATGCTCTCCCGGGCGCGAGAGACTGTACGCGTTCTGGGATTTCCGTGTCAACCGGCACGCGCCGCTTTTCGACGTGCTACCGTCACTGAGCAAGGCATCAAATCCGATCGGCTCGCCTTCCGGACCCGTGTAACGAAGCCCGTCGATATCGAACTGCAGTCGATGATCGTATTCGTGCGTATGCCCCCAGCCCAGCGCCCTGCGCCACCGATGGTGCAGGCTGTTGTAGTATTTCCTCCAGAAGAAAGGCCATCCGGATAAGGAGAACTCAGCCGATGCATCGATATTGGCGCCGCTGGTAACATCCACCGGATCGCCGACGTAGGCGGGACGGTACAGGGAATTATGTCGGCAATCCATCATGGCGGACAAGACGTGCATCCTTCAAAAGACTCGTTCGTTCGCGTTCTCGGACGGCGGCCTTTCACACTCTCGAGAACACGCCCGGCAACCTGCAAGCCGCTCGGCATGGGAAAACCGCCGATCAATACGTTCGGGTGGCCCAAGATGATTCCGCCCACCGGTGGCCCGATGCAGGGATCTTTGCCCATCATCATTCCGGCCACCATGGCCGCGACGTCAGCGGCCATTTGTGCAGCCATCATGCCGGCATCGAGCGCACGCGCTTCCTGCATCGCACTCGAGTCGGCATCCGCGGCGGCCCAACCCTCGCCCACCACGCTGACGGCCTGGGCCGCCATGCCCGCCCCGGACGCTACTATCATGGCGGCCTTCATGGCCTTCACCAGGGCCATGACCTCGGCTCTGGCCATCCTATCTTTCGGCGGCCAGCAGTGCATTGTGATGTCCAGCATCCGCGCCGCTCGCATCCCGCCGATAAACACGTTCGAGGACCCCGTGAAAATCTCGAACATCGGGAACATACTGCCGCAAGTTGGGCTGAAGCCAATATCTCCGACTCTTGCGGCGGGCAAGTAGTTGATCAACGTCTGGACCGAGCAGCCCAAAAGGATGGGACCGATGGGGGGTAACGGAAAGGGCTGCTGTTTGTGAGCATGCGGCAGGCCGATAGCGAAACAGCCGAGCGTTGCGGCCGGCAATGCCGGGAACAGCTTCGCAACGGGATTCGTGACCTCAGCGAATCCCAACTCCACCTCCTGCACTGGGCTAAACGCCTTTGCCATCGCGCCTTCTATGCTGCGCTGCAACTCGCTGGCGGGATTCTCGGGGAGCATGTCATTTTCCGACATGGGTACTCACCTCCGTTGCAGAACTCCCATTCAATTCGTTGAGCTTCACTTGAATTCGCTGTGCAGCATCCTGCTTGCCAAATTCACGAGCCGTCTCAAGCGCCTCATTTAGGCTCTCCCGCGCGCGATCATGAGCCGTCAAGTGAATCTGGGCTAGGCTTTTCGACTCGAGTGCTGCGATTTTCGACTCGGGGTCGTACACTTGCAGCCCAAGCAGTTGTGCCGAATGGAAAAACGACTCCGCCTCCTCGTACCGCTGTAATCCGAGAGCTACTTGGCCGAGATCGCGAGCAAGCGTAAACAGCACCATCGGCGATTTGCCTTCGCTGGCAGGCCGAATGGCGCGGCAATACCATTCCCAGGCGTGCGCCAGGTCGTCGGCACGCTCGTGGACACTGCCAATGCCAGTCAAGGCGATGGCCTGCATCACCGCATTTTTCGTTTCCTCGTAATAAGTGAGCAGGCCGGTAAACTTTTCCAGTGCTTGCTGATCGCGCCCGTGGGCATAGTCAAGGTAGGCTAGTTGCAGCAAGGACCTCGCGCGCTCTTCCTCATTAGCGTTCGGATCCTTCGCAGTTTGCTCCAGGCTGGCTGCAATTATCTCCGGTGAAAAGTCTAGACGATGCACTGCAACAAATGGCGCACCTGCGACATCTGTTCCCAGCAACGATGAGTCAGCCTCCTCGCGGACAATGATCCGCATGCGGTGATACCAGGGTGGCATTCCTTCGGGTTCGATCAATTTCCGCATCAAACGGCCATATCCGGCAGCGTCCGAAATGACCATCGGAAGAAACGCACATACAAGGCGTTGTCCTGTATTGGGCGGCAAGATCGAACGGGCGTACTCGAGCGCTGCACGCACGCGTACGTCCACTTCGCACGACTCGCCCATTGCGAGCGCCGGCAGTGGCGGCAACGCGGACGACCGTTCCCCGACTTGCTCTCGGGCGGCCAACTCGCTCGCTTTCACCCGTTCGGCGACGAGTGACGCGAAGCCGGATGGGGAAGAGAACTCATGTGCAAACGAAAGAAAAACGTCGGGCGAGCCACTGTCTTCAATACTTTTGAGAATCTGAAGCGCATAGCCGATCTGTTCGCCTTCCGCCTGTACCACCAACACACCCTTGTCCCGCTGTTCCAGAAACGTCATGAATGTATTCCGCTGAGCTTGTAGGAGCGCTTGCATATTGGCTAATTGATCTTTACTAACGCGCCGGAGATTTCGTGCAGGCCGACTGCAGAAGAGTTGATTGCGGCGCCGGAAGTCGTTACATTTTGCTTGTTACACGCTACGATTTGATTACCTACTCCTGTCTTCACAGAATCGCTGCCAAAAATCTCCACGTTTGTGCCGCCCAGTTTGATCGTTCCATCCGACTTCATACTGAGCATGCTGTTACCACAATGCAGGAATATTTCCGTACTCGCGTCCAGGACAATGTTGGCGGTCTTCGATTTAATAACGATATTCCCGTTTACAGTTGTCTGCTGGCCGGCATCGTAGTTTTCCGTAACATCGCCTTTTACATGGTGAGTATGAGTATTAGCCTGCACGTCAAGCGAGTAAGCGCCGGATTGCACGGTGACGGAAGTATCACCTTTGATCGTCTCCATGTGCTTGCCTGTCTGGACCGTGAGGCTGTGATTGCCGGTTTGGATGGTAATCGCGGTGTCGCCTTTGATCGTCTCAGTGTGCTTGCCGGTCTTTACAGTGATCGTGCGGTCGCCGGTCTGGATCATCTGTGTGTCGTCATGCTCTACGGTTGTCGACATGTCGTGTTGGGCATGCATGGTAAGCATTTCGTTACCCTTCGCATCGTTCATCGAGATTTCGTTGTATCCGCCACCGCCCTTAGTGCTGTTCGATTTGATGCCACTGATCATGGCCCCTCCGGGCATGCCGAAGGGGGGAGTCTGCTCGGCGTTGTAAACGCGGCCAACGACAATCGGTTGGTCGGGATCGCCTTCGAGAAAATCGACGACCACCTCCTGACCAATGCGCGGGACGGAGAGTGCTCCCCAACCTTGGCCGGCCCAGGGATGCGAAACGCGAATCCAGCAGGAGCTGTTCTCATTTCGCTTGCCCTCGCGATCCCAATGAAATTGCACCTTCACGCGGCCGTGCTTGTCCGTATAAATTTCCTCTCCGGACGGCCCCACGACGACGGCGGTCTGACATCCCTGCACGAACGGCCGGCGCGTCACACGCATCGGACGGAACGGTGTTGAAAACGGAATACATTCGAACGTGTTGGAATATGTGGTTTCTTCCTCTTGATTGCTGGCGATGCTTTCATAGCCTCCACGTTGGGTAGCCGAATGACGCACCGCCGTTAGTAAATAAGCTTGGTTCTGATCGCTGCGATAGTGGTTCTGCAGCGTAAATTTGAATCCAGTGCCGAAGTGACGGCACACGCTGGCCCCGCGACTTAGCGCCTGAGATGCACTATGCTCCTGTAAACGAATGCGCGCTAATCTGTCGCCTTCGGCGCGCACGCGATGCTGCCCTGGGTAATCGTAGATCTCGTAAGGGTTTTTCCCATCAACAGTGACAAGCAGATTGGTGCTGGGTGTCTCAAAGTTATAGTCGGTCTGGGCCCATTTCCCGGTTCGGAATTCTTCCTGGTAGCGCCATTCGGTGACCACATCCTCATAAGTGGTAGCTGCGTCGATTGAGGAGTAGCGAGCCATCTTCTGCTTCGGACAGGGCTCGTGCGCGGCCGGATCGTTGGCCAAAACCAACACGTGCTTTCCAGGATCCTGCCGAAAGTAGTAGTAGATTCCCTCTTGTTCCATCAGACGCGAGACAAAGTTGAAATCTGTCTCACGATACTGGACGCAATAGTCGCGCGGGCTGAACTCGCCATAAAGGCGAAGCTCAAAATCGTGAAAACCGCAATCCCTAAAAATGTTCTGGATAATATCCGGGACATTCTTGTTCTGAAAGATCCGGCAATCGGCACTACGTGTAAGAAACCACAACCATGGAACCATCTGAGCGTGATAGACGGTGAATCGCCGGTTCTGGCCCGCTTGCGAAAGGCTGCTAATGAAGCCATGCCACGGACGCTCGGCCCCGTCGGCGTCTATGACGCGCACCGTCGCTTCCTTTCCGACTACATCTTGGAAGCTGATGGAATCATTTTCCGAAAGAAGATCCAGCTCGAAATGAAAAAGCTGTGAAATAGCTTCTGAGCCATGGAATCCGCGCAGTAGTAAGACGTCCTTGCCGAGAGGAGTCGAGAGTGCGATGTGTCGTTTTGTCTGCGTGTACGGCATATAAAATTCCAAAACCCGCTTACTGGCGGAACTACGCTACCCTGGCAAATACTGCATCACCGGCATCTCTGCAAAACTCGCCTGTTTTGAGCCAACTCATCCAGCCCAGGCGCGGCGCATCCTCTCCCTGATCCGTTAGCCGGCAATAGGGAATATCAGTAGCGCGCAAGAAAACCTGCACATCGAAAGCCAAAGTTTGCCCGACTAAAAAGCGGGTCAACTCCATTAACTTTGCCAGGGCATGCTCATGGGGCAAAAACTCTCGGAAACGGGCAAAGCTGAGCGGCCCGATACGAATGCGAAAGCGGGATTGCTGGTCCCATACTCTATCGCCTAAGAACGTTCCTATACCGAGCTGGTTACGCTCCAGTTCCGGCGCAAGATAGGAGCGGTCCGCTTCTTCCAGGTTGTACCAGTCGCCCAGAAACTGATCAATTTCGACTGGCGCCGAGAAATAAGATCGAAGAACTCCGCGCAGAGCGCTTGCCGAGTGTGGCCGCTGCGCAATGAGACCCGCATATGAGCATAGATTTTCATCCGGAACGCTCATCCGGCCGCGGAGGTGATCGCTGCCCATCCCAATCAGATCAAACAGGGAATGAGTGAACGGATCAGGCTGTTTGCGCCGCAGTGCGCCTAACTCATACAAAATCGCCGGACGATACTTTTCCCAAGCCCGATAGAACAGAGAAACAAGCCGATGATTGAAGAGATCGAAGAAATCAGCAACCGTATCGTCGTTCTTCTCTTGCAGCGCCAGCAAGCGCTCGGTGTAATGCAACGGGAGAATACCTTGCGTTCCCGTGAGAGCCAGGAACGTGACCGTTACACGCGCGGGATCATCCGGATTCGGCGATTGTTCGATGTTGTCGATTGCGCTTGCCGGAAAGGCCAGCGAGAGCCAGGCGCAAAACCGTACGATTTCTTCGGAGGGTTTTGCCGTTCCGCCAATAGATTTACGCTCCGGGGATCGCCGCGTGAGCAGGCGCACAGCTTGAAAAAAGTCAAACTCGAAACCGCGATGAAACAGGCGCTCCTCTAGAGAAGGATCTGTTCGCCGGCCAATGGGGGCCATCGCTTCAAAACTCCTTTACTTGTCTTTACTGTCACGCGGCTAAATGAATTCACTGCGCTGTACAATCCCAGAAATCTCTGGAGCACCGACGCGAGCAGAAACACGCTCGCTCCGGCATAGGCGGTTTCATCGAACTCAACTGTCACGTCTGTGCCTCGGCAGAACGTGACACCCATTCCAGATGCTACTTTGCTCACGCAAGCCTCGCTTGCAATATTGAGAATTCCTGCAATCTGCTTTCGAATCGCAGGATCGTCGTTGAAATCGTAAAGCCTCAGGATTTCCTGAAACGCGTCGCGTCCTTTTTCCACGATCGACAGATGGTTCAAGGACAGATGTGAAATTAAGCGCCACTGCAGGCCTTTGCGTAATGGAGGGCGAATCGTATGGGCTGGTTTCAGTAGACAGCGTACCTGTACGAGCGCAATGCCTTCCGCTTCCAGCTCTCCAAACTCTCCGGAAAAGTTCAGCCTCGCTGCTTGATCTCGGTTGGTACACGTCACACGAACAGTGAGCATGTCAACCGGCGGCAGAGCAGGTTTGAAATCCAGGTCCACTAGCGAGATGTACACTTCTGTGCCGTTGTCGTTTTTGCGAAAAGAAGGCCGGCGATGGGTATACCAGAAACGCTTCTGTGATGTGTCGATCCCATGGCTGAGAGAATAAAAAGGCTCATAACGCAGCGGCTCCTCAAGATAAGGGGCGGTCGAGGTCACGCTATCGACTGCATAGATTTCGGTGCTGAGCTGGCGATGCTGATCGGGAACCACCCGGTATTCGGTTTTCGTCTGGGATATGCGCACTGGCTCCGCCGTGCGCTCAAAGAGATTCACGATTGGCGTACAGCCAAGCTGAAAGGTGTTTTCGTCGACGCTCTGCTCGAGAGCAACCAGCCGATGCTTATTATCGAATTCTCGTAAAGAAATCAGGATTTCGAACCCACTGCCAAAGTCGGAAAGCGGGATTCGATCCAGACCAGTCAGGTCGAAGAACAAGAATTTTTCGGGGAAACTGAAATATTCCTGCAATAACCGATAGCCAAGGAAGCTGCGGTCCGAATACGGTACAGCGCCCTCTTCGGTTGTAAGTCCCACCTGGCGCAAGCTTTCCGCGGGAAGAACAGCATGTGCGCCGTCGTTAGCGCCAATTCCTCGCAATGATACGCGCAAGGTATTCACGAAAACCGATTCGTATAGCGCGTGGACTGCTGCATTTGCTCCATTCAGATAAAAACGAATCGAGCCGATCGGCAGTTGCGACAGCCGCAAGCCTCCTAAACATTCGAGCTGAATTCGAATCGTGGCTGCCACATCCGAGGCGATACCAGGCGAGGCAAACCGATTTGCGGCCGATATCGATGCATGAGTTACGCGAAACGGCCATAAGTTGACTGGGTAACATGTCCGAAACGAGCACACCGGCCCGTCCTCCGGCCGGCTGTGGATCGGCGTTCCAGACGGCACGTGCGTGGCGGCCGGAACCGCACTTTGCGAAGGATCGAGCTGAAATTGAACTACGCCTTGCGGCGGAATGGGTCTTAGATAGTGTGGATAGAGAACATCAAGAAGCGCCTCCGTAATTTCCGGTAGTTCATCGTCCAGCTTGTGATGTACTCGCGCTGTTAACAGTGCGAAGGCTTCGATCAGCCTTTCGACGTGAGGATCCTCGCACGTATTAGGCTGGAGCTGGATACGGCCGGCAACTGCAGGATACTTCTCACGAAACTGCGCCGCCATTTGACGGATGAAGGCCAGCTCTCGCTCGTAGTAGGGTAATAGATCGTCAGTCATCGATCGGCTCCGCTGATGGCGATCCGGCGGGACTCGCGTTCGAGAGTTGCGTCGAACAGCACATTTTCGCGATCTACGCCATCTCGAAGCTGCGCGTCGATCCGAAAGTGCAACGTCGGGTTGAGGAGGTCCGGCTTTTCGAGCAAAACTCTCACTCGCGCAAGACGCGGCTCGAATTGCCGGATCGCTCGTTCAATTGCGCAACGCAGTTTTTCCTGCTCAGCCGTGTTCTCGAGATCGTAAACAGTGAAATCGGGAACTCCAAATGTAAGAAGTGAGCTGGATGCTTCCGCGTAGGCCGGATCCAACGGCTGTTCGCTATGACGGGTATTGAGCAAGTCTGTGAGATCGCGGCATAGTGATGCCTTCAATTCGCGCATTTGCTCCCATGAGCTGAGAGGCGATTCGCGTGCGGCTAATCTATCGAGTAATGAAAGCTCCATAGCTGTATCAATCGGTGCAAGCCAGCGCTTGCCATGGATCCAGGCGGCAAAGCCGGTCATATAATTGGCGTGCACGATCTGGGTCGGCTGAATCGCTTCGTTTGTAGAGCGCATATAAACGCTTCCATACGCTCCCTATCAACTCTGACGATTCCCATAACTCGAGCTGGAACTTATCGATTTGCTCGGCAAGTTCCTCCAGGATGGCGCGAGCTAAGCCGTCGCGGCTACTCGCCAGACATGCTTCGGCCAAGAGTAGCCTTCTTTGAAAACGACTGCGCCCAGTAGTTTCAGTAGCGGCGAGACGCGTCATTTCCGCGAGACCCGCATCTACTTTCCCAGTTCGAACGAGACGTTCCGCCTCCTGCCATGACCCTCCAGGCGCTGACCGGCTTTCAGGCGTTTCATTCAAATGCAGCGCTGAAACAGGAAGGCGAACTGTAGCTTCGTCGCCGCGTCCATCAGAATTGTTACTAACTCCCGGCTTGCCGGGCGACGAAGCAGCCGGGCGCTTCTTTTCCATCAGGTCCGAAATTTCCTGATCCAGCTCAGAAAAGATCGCCCGGCAATCAGATAAGTTGGGAGCCCTGTCGCCAAATGTCGCATCAACGGCCTTTTCGAGCGCCTTGAATTCCTCGTATGCGCCCTTGAAATCCGAGTACAGACCTTCGTATGCGCTTGTCTCAGTTTCTTGAAACGCTCGTTGGAACATCTCTACCGAAATGTGCCCGTTTGCGAGAGCGGTATCATACGCTTTCTTTTTCACGTCATCGATATCGCCGTCAGGCGTTATGTAGCCCGCCGCTGATCCTACCCGGCGCGCGTCCTGTAGGTCCAAATAGCTGTAGTTCTCATCATTCGAGCGAGCTGTTATTGGCAACCTGGCGATTGAGTCTACGAGCTTGTCATTGAGCCACGCGATCGGCCCGGCCCGATCCTCCGGACCTTCTTCAATGGGCGGATACAGACCCGCATTCCAGTAGCGGGTGATCAACTCTCGTACGAGACAAAGACCGTCGCGCAATCCAGCAAGACCATTCTGCTGCAGCTTGGCCTCGGTGAACCACATTGCGATTTGCAGATCTTTCGATTGACTCTGCAGAATCGTGGTAGTAAGTTCTTCCGCGAGGCGCCAGTTTGCAGCCTTACGTTCTTTCTTAGCCCACTTGCCGGGATCGAAACCGTCGTCGGCTCGGCGAGCTTCCTTGATCCGGTCCCATTCTGCGGTCCAACGCAGATCTTTCCCGCAAGGCTGGTCGGCCGAAATCGGATCGAGAAGGCTATCGATGGCATATAGTGCAGTTAGCATTGTGTTCTGTAGTTGTTGAGCACACGGCTGATACTGAGCCGGAAGCGTCAGCGCAATGTCATTTACTTAAGCTTGAAGTAACCGGAGTTTGAGACCTCTGCCATGTGGGGCGGCTTGGTAAGCCGCGGCCGATTGGCAATCGGCCCTCCTTGGAGCATCTTCTATGCCGCTTAAGTAAACGGCATTGAGCGTAAGCGCCCCATCTTTGCACCGTCAATGTCGCTCACGCTTCCAGTGGCCTTTTAGCTTATGCAACTGCGCCCTTCGAAACACTCCACTTTGCAGCGACGTTGCCGCCGGCTTTGCCATCGGGCTTCTGCTGCGTGTACGTTTTCTCGATTGCGCCGAATGTCATTCTGATTTCCTCACTGGGAAACTGGTGTTCCGCTTTAGGATCGGCGAGATGGGTAATGCCGCTGATCAAGACCTCTTTAAGTTTGATCTCGAGGTACTTGATCGCCGAGTCGCCGCTGGCGCGAATATAGTCAACCACGACCTCCGGTATGTGCGTTCCCTTGCACGAGGCCTCGAATAGTTTCGGCGATGCCTTGTCAACGAGCTTTTGGATTTTAAACTCCGAGAACTCGACGGCTTCGGCGCTTCGCCCGCCGGCAGTCTGCTGCGTGGAGGATGGTGGTTGCACGACTTCAAACTCAACCTTCGTTGCCATCACCCAATCTTTGTGATCTTTTTCGGTGGCTTCGCCTTTGATGTCACCGAAGTTGACAAATGTACTGAACATTGTGACTCCTTTTCTTTAAAAAACACTTCTCAAGCTCGAGGACGAGCGTGAGAACTCACTTCGTCGATTGCAACCGGCGTTCCAATATGGATTTATCCTTTCGGTTGTGGCAATCTGGCCACCAGCCGAAGGGATACTCCTAGAGCGTCCAACTGGAAATGCGGGCGCAAAAATGCGACCGCATTGTAAGCTCCGGGCTTGCCCGGAATCTCCGAGACTTCAATGCGGGCTTCGCGAAGCGGAAATTTGGCCTTCAAATCCTGCGAAGCCATGTCGTCCAGCAACACATACTTAGAGATCCACTTATTGAGAAAGCTCTCACATTCATCCCGCGACATAAACTTCCCTATCTTGTCGCGCATCATGACTTTTAGAAAATGAGCGAAGCGGGAGCAGGCCAGGATATATTGCAACTGTGTAGATAGGCGCGCATTCGCGTTGGCGTCATCATCGAGATAAACCTGCGGCTTTTGTGTCGATTGCGCAGCCATGAATACGGCAGTGTCCGTGCCTTTGTAATGGCACAGCGGGATGAAGCCGAGCTTCGAAAGCTCATTTTCCCGGCGGTCGGTAATTGCAATTTCCGTAGGACACTTGGTCGCGATATCCCCGTCATCGGTGGTGAACGTATGTGCGGGAAGGCCCTCTACCAATCCGCCACCCTCGACACCCCGAATCGCCGCGCACCACTCGTGACGCGCAAACGCGTCAGTCAGACGGGCAGCAAAAGCATAGGCGGCATTGCTCCATAGGTATTTCGAATGATCGCGACCGTCAACGTTCTCTTCATATTCAAACTCTTCGATAGATGCCGTTTCTTTTCCGTACGGCAGACGAGCCAGAACATGAGGAAGACAGAGGCCGACGTATCGCGCGTCATCGCTTTTGCGAAACATGTTCCACTTTAAATAAGCTTCGTTATCGAATATTTTTTCCAGGTCTCGTGGACCCGACAGTTCGGTAAAGCTGTCGAAATTGAACAAAGCCGGTGATGCGGCTGCGATAAAAGGCGCATGCGAGCTAGCGGCCACACCTGACATCTTTTCCAGCAGTCCGACATCTTGTGGATGCCGGCCGAACTCGTAGTCGCCGATCAATGCGCCGAATGGCTTGCCCCCAGCAGTGCCATATTCTTCTTCATAGATCTTCTTAAAAATGGCGCTCTGGTCGAATTCCGTGGCTTTATCAAGATCTTTGAAGAGATCCGTCTTGCTGATATTCATCAGCTTGATCTTGAGATTACTCGAGGTCTCAGCCTGCTCGACGAAATAGTGCAGACCGCGCCAGCAGCCTTCCAGCTTCTGAAATTCCTCGGCATGCATCACCTCATTCAACTGTTTTGAGATGAGATCATCCAAGTCCGCGATTCTCGTGTTGAGCATGGCCTCGGTGTCATGCGAGACAGTCATTTGTCCGGTCATGACCTCATTTACGAGATCTTTGAGCCAGAGTTTGCCCGCGCTGCGCTCTTCTGCTGTTTGACCGATCCGGCCTTCTTCAGCGATAACGTCGAGGATGCTTCGGCTATCCGAAAGTGTTTCGGAAGCAGCCTGTGTCTCTCGGGCCAATTTGGTTTCAGTCGCCATTACTTCTCCTTTCGGCCATCAGCGTGAATGCCGGTTTCGGCGCCGGCACGCTGCAGCTTCTCCTGGTTCTGAACAATCTCCTGCAAAAGGTCGTCCAGCTTTTCATTGCCGATCAAACTGCTGCGCAGATTTGCCAGGCTATTGCGGATTTCGAGCAATTTGCGGAGCGGATCGATCTGCTGGGCGACTCGTGCCGGATGGAAGTCGTCCATGCTTTCAAACTTTAGCTCTACATTCAGCCGGGTGTCGTCCTCGTTCAGGCGGTTATCGACCTTGAACGCGAGCCGCGGATTGATTTTTTTCAGTACGTCGTTAAAGTTGTCCCGGTCGATCTCGACGAACTTGCGTTTAGCAATCGGAGGAAGCGGCTTTTCCGGCATTCCTGAGAGATCTGCTAAAACGCCTGCGACGAACGGCAGGTCGCGCTTCTCAATCGCATCGCCGATTTCCACGTCATAGGTGATATGAACTCTGGGCGGTCGAACCCGCCCCACTTTCCTTTGCAAGCTTTGTTTGGCCATCGTTTTATAAACTCCTTCGGTAAACAATCAATGAGATTCTTCGAAATCGTGTGCAATTATTGGACCGCGCGGGCCGCACATTCGAGGCCGCTGAAAAATTTTGGATTGAAAACATCAACTCCGCTCGGAAACTCGACGATTTCGACGCGAACCGGCGGTTGGATTTCCTCGACGCGTCCATCGCCTCCTCGCAAATACTTCCATTCGACAAGTTTTCCCGACAAAGGACGAGGCTCAGCATCGCCCATGATCCGGAAAATGCTCCATACTCCGCCTCTCGAAGCAAAAGGAACGGAAACGCTGCCTGTCCTGAGCCAGCCCTTCGCACCTATTTCCTTCGCACCCTGCGGCGCGGGCCAGCTAAATTGCTTTTGCAGGCTAGTTGTCCATTGATGCGCCTGACCGTCCACATCGAGCTCGATCAGCATGTTTTTGAACGCTGGGTCGGGTTTCGGCCGGAGTGTGTACGTGAACTGAGGTTGCGTGGCGCCTCCTGGATAGAACGCATCTGTAATTTGTTGCGCCCGGTTGAGGAAAGCCAACATTTCCGGCGCAAGTTGCAACTTCGCACCATCCTTTTGCTTCCAGTGCGCGCCGTCCTTCACGGCGAGATCGCTCAAAGCCTGCGCTGCAAATTTCCAGATTCCCCCGCTTTGTGGGGCAAACCAGGCGTTCAATTCCTCGAGGCGCGCATCTTCTCCCGATGAACGAAATGGATATTTGCGAAGCGTATTCCCAATGCGAGAGCAGAATGCACGAAGCTCACCATTCACCTTGCGCGCGCCTACCTTCTCCGGATCGGACGGAATAAAGCCGTGCGTCATCCGTATAGGCGCTTCGAGGAGGCGCTGGACCGTTCCATCGATGCCCTCCACACCAACGGGTTCAAAACCCCTGGCGAGCTGGCGCGCGGCCTCGAGTGCTTTATCGTAATTCTGGCTTGCAGCTTGATAAATTGCCGGATCATCGCTGCCTTTCGCCACTTCTCGCATGGAGTAGCCTAGCTGCGAAAGCGCATCGATATAGGAGCTATTTTTATCGAAGACCCAGGTATTGCTCGCCGGTGGCACTACCCAATGAACCGGTTGGAAAATTCGCGTAACGCGGCTGGCATCGGGGAGCGCATCACGCATATGCTCCCGGGCGTCTTCTACCGGTTTCGGAGCATTTTGAAGTGACGAAAATATCTTCGCCAGAGGTTTGAATTTTTCGACTCGTTCCGTTTGAGCCGGCGGCGGAAAATTTGTTTGATTCGAAGTCATTGCTAAAAGCCCAAGTAACGGAGACTTGTGGCCTGCGAGAATTTCGAGCTTACGTGCAGCATCCGCCGGGCCACTGTAGCGGCGAACGGAGAACCCGTTCACGAAGTTTCGCCAGCGCTCGATGTAGTCGCGAATGTACATGCGTTGGATTGCTCGCTCGAGATCGGCATCGTGCTTTCGTTCACCTATGGACGTTGTTTGTGTCGGCCCGACAACGCAGGCTTCGCCAAGGCTCTTGCCGGATATGTTTTTTGATGCTTTCTCCATGTAATTCCAACCATCGCGCGTGAATGCGCCGCTGACTTCCGCCGGACCGCTTAACACTCGTGCGTAGTCGGGAACCAGATCGCTCAGCCGCTGCGGCCGGGCAAGAGCTCCATCGGCGCTCGCCAGAATGCCGCCGTAAACTTGATCAATGCCTTGGATATTGCGGAGGTATTGGCGAGCATGATCGCGCGCCTCTGCATCCTCGTTCAGCTTGATTGGATTTCCGAGGGGCAACTCGGCGGCGTAGAAATCAATTTGGCGATCCGCGAGTTTTTCCCATTCGGAACCAAGTCCCTGCATTGCCTCGCCACGCGTCTGCCTGAGCACGCTCGATACAAAGGAAGATTCCGGTTTGCAGGCTCCCGAAGAGATCATGAGATGAGCCTTCAGCAGGCGAGCTACGGGCTCATACGGTTCATTGGCGCTGGGGGCGGCTGGAACGGCGTCCAGGCGGCTCCTGATAGAGCCATTCAAATCGTTCAATAGCAACTCCCGGAAACGCTGGAAATAGAGATTCCTGGCCACGGGTGCAAACTCGTTTCCGGAGTAGAGTCCCCAACGCATGTGCAAAGGAGCTCCGTTGCGTGAATAGTCCAAGAGGCGGCTGGCCTCGACTCGCAAATTTTCGAGTGCTTGCAGGTCGCTCAGAGTGGCTGGCTTAGAGTATTTCGGCAAATTTGCGGCATCGCTGACCGAGTGAAGCAACCGGATATTTGCGCTCCACGACCAGATAAAAGCAGCGCAAAGCAGCGCGCATCCCCCGCAAACAGCGCCCCAAATAATTCTTTGGTACCTTTCCAGGCGCTGATCTGCTGCCGCAGTTCTCTGCACTGGCCGATACTGAAGCACACTCTGCAACAATTCCGAAACGAACATCCATCGCCGCCTGACGCCGCGAGCTATCGATCGCGAAACGCGTGGTGCATCACTGCCGCGAAAGATCTGCGTAGCGTCCGCACGAAACATTTCCGTTGCTTCGCCAACCTCGCGATGTCCAGGCCATGAAGCGCTGCTCGCAGGACCGCCGGCTGTCAACTCGTCTTCGCGTGTTCCGGTGAAATAGTAACCATGCAGGAAAGGTGTGAGGCGAAGCGGATGCGGCCGAAATACATCCACTAGAAATTGCACGAATGTTGAACGGATGCGCCGCAACTCTCTGGGAAACTCATAGATCCCGGGCCGCCGTGACGGGTCGGTTTCATGAGCGAGTTGCGCGAGCCGTTTTTCTGCTAAAGCGTGCAGGAGCGGACTGAAGGATTTCGTAAGCCGCCGGTTTTCGGCCTCGGCCGACACATCTTCAAAACGTTGCGCGCTTTTTTTCGGACGCGGAAGCGAGCACCCGAAAATCTGGTTGATATCGGGCTCTGGCATTCGCGCGAAGTAATCAGCAAAACCGGGGATCGTCTCAGACTTAGTTGCGAGCAAGTAAACCGGAAGCTCGATACCGAATACTTCGGCAATGGCTCCCAGCCTCTCCCGCCATTGGGCCACCTGACGGTCGCGAATTTCCCGAGCTTGCGGGCTTGAGGCGGCAGTGAACTCCTTGCTCTCGCAAAACGCCAGCACTGCCCGCACATTGGTTCCGGGATCCGGCTCACCAAGCAGCCGTCTCCACTGGGGCGTCGAGCGTTGGCCGCGTAGTACGCGCAGCAGACCGACCCAACGCCCGAGCTCGCCGTTGAACGCCCGCCCGGCCAGTTCCACAAAAAGTGCATTCCTTGCCAGCCAAATGTTGCAAAGCTGCGTCGGCATAGGCTGACCTGCCGTCGTTGTTTGGCCGGCAAGCAGGACAGGCTCCAGGCCGGAGTTGAGCAGTGTACTTGTCTTGCCGCTATTCTCCGGACCGACCAGCAGGTACATGGGCAGGTGCGAAAGAAGTGTTCCAGCTTCATTGCCCGGAAGATTGTCGCGTTTCTGAAGAGATGCTTTCGCATCCGCGAGCAAAGCTGCTAATACAGCGTCTTCTTCATGCGTCACGGGCGAAGCTTGCGGAGACGCTTTGGGTTTCGCTGCTCGCGCAGTCTGAACCCATCCCCAAAGTCGGCCAAACACAATCAATGCCAGAACTACGATCAGCCCGATGGCGGTCCACAACAGCCCCAGTTTTTGCATTCGGTCTGGGTAGAGGTAGGCAACACCCACCCATACCAGGCATACATACAGAAACAGGCAGAACAACAGACTCTTGATTGTCATGGTCATGCGCATTTCAGAGCAATTTGCTGTAGGCTTGGTCGCCGGCCCACACGAGATGCAATTTCAAAGCCAGGAAACAGAGAACGCAAGCCGCTATCGCCGCGAGTGCAATGAGCCGAAAACCGCCAGCCAGCGAATGGGGAGCCGCTACTTGCGAGTTCTCCACTTCTGGCAGCGGACCATCGGGAGAGATCCGTTGGATTCGTCCGCGAATATCTTCAATCCGGCTCCGAACTCTTTCCGTAATGCTATATAGCTCTCCGCGTAGGCCGCCTGAGTAACGACCTTCAAAACCCAGCAGAAGACAGAGCAAATAAACTTCCAGGATGTCGGCCAAATGCCTTGAATCCCGGCGAGATCGAAATTGTTCGAGCTTCTCAAAGAAGACTACGCCTGCCTCTGATTTGCCGAATAACTCCTCCTGCAGGGTCTTCCGTTCCCATTCCGCGCGCCCCGGTTCAGACGAATTGAGCACGACAGAATCCAGGAAAGCGACGACAGCGAAATGAGTATCTCGAATGTCGTCCATGTCGTAACCGGCGGATCTGGCATCGCGCTCCACATCCTGCAATGTGCGCATGGTTCGCCTGCGGAAAGTTTCTGCGTCCGGCATGTGCTCGCGTCGCGCTTGAAGGCGAACAATACCGGTGAGCAAGCCTTGATACAGCAAGGCGAGGTTTTCGGAGGTGCGCAGTGTTTCCTTTTCGCCGTTGATATCTCTGGCATCTTGTTTGCTGCGTTCTGGGAAGCTCATGCCATTTTTGTAGGCAATGCAAACGCCAGACTTCGCCGATCGGCTGTTTGAACAGCAAAAATTTTGGATCTATTTTTCTGGAACTCTCACCTATGACACTTATTCGATTACTTTTATTTGCCGCAAGCCTTTCGTTTGCGATCGGCGGACAATCGTCGAACCGCCCAGGCAACCTTACTGTAGAAGAGGTGGTCAGGCTGGCGCGGGCTGGGTTCTCAGAGGACTTGATCATCACGAAAATAAAAAGGAACGGCAAGGCATTCGATCTAAGCACTGACGAATTGTTGGAACTAAAGAAGGAAGGGGTTAGTGACAACATTGTCAAATTTCTGCTGGATCCGTCGCAACCTTACAGCCCTCCGTCCCCGCCGGCTGGCCCTTCACCCGCCAAATCTCCTGAAGGTGGAAAGAAATATCCGGAGGATGCATTCGCAAACCGAGTTCCATCTGAACCAGGTTTGTACATTTTCAACACGACTACGCCGATAAACTCGAAACCCAAGGTTCTTTTGGGGAGGGAAGTGGGGAGAATGCCGATGAGGAAGGGGAAAACGATTGCCTATCTCCTCGGGACAGCGGCCAAGACGAGGACGAAAGGTACCAAGCCGATCTTCTACCTGCGTCTTCCTGAGGGTAGAAATGTCGGCGATTTAGTGCTGGTTGCGCTGAACAAGAAGCACGATCGTAGGGAATTGGATGTCGGACGTCCGGGTCCCAAACAACAGCTCAAAGTCGAAGCGCTAAGGCAATTCGCTTCTACCGAAGTTGGGCCGCGATTGTTCAAGCTGGCCACTCAGCAGCTTGATTCCGGCGAGTATCTTTTCTTTCTGGTTGGCTCAGCCGAACCGCCGAAAGGCATCTGCGGGAAGGGGTATGATTTTGCGATCGATGGCGAAGCGAAAGAAAAGCAATAAAGCATTGGTGCCGCTGTCACTCTCTGTCGCAACGTGCGACGAAAGTTGACAAGTGCACAAGAACGTTCATGACTCGCAAAGCCTTACCGAGCCGCGACCAGAGGGAGCGGTCTTCAACATCCTAAGTGGCATCTTGAGTTCGCAAGAGAGGTTCAGTAGTATCCAATAGCGCAATTTAGGGGCGCTGATGCTTGCGGCTCGGATTTAAAGTTTCGGAAGCAGGTGCATAGTTACTTGAGTCGAGCTGTTGGCGGTAGTTGACAGCTCACGGAATAGGCCGTACAACGAACAGCGCATCGCCTTTGATCGCTACTTTCGCCTGTGACCAATCGCGCTTTTCATCACTAAACTCATCCAGCAAAACGCCATCTTTTCGCTTGGTTTGGACACGATGCTCCTCTAGTGTCACAATCACCGAATATGCGGCTGCCCCGTCGGACGCATCCGCCTTCTCAACTGTTTTGGATTCCTCACCGCCGAGTCTCTTTTTGCGAACCAATTCCTGGCCTTCGAGCGAATACGAGATCCGGTTTTCAGGACCAAGCGTAACAACCCACTCCAGACGTTTTGGTTTGCGCGTACCAGGCGGCGTGTGATCCGGACGCAGAAAGATGAGATTGAATTTGGGCATCCGAGATCGAACTGTGATGAAGTCTTTGGTATTACCGGTTAGCCAAGAACCAACCTGCTTGACAGGCTGAACAAAAAGGCCTGTTGCTGTAGGTGTCGGCGCCGGGGAAGGTTCCGCCCGTTCCAATAAGAGGCTGATCTCATACGGTTTGCCGGAAGAGAGTGTGATCGCTTTGCTCAAAGTTTTGTACCCGTCAGCTTGAGCTTCGAATTCATACGCGCCCGGTTTCACAGGCAGCGAAGTGAATGCAGGAGCCACATGCCACTCGCCTTCGCCACTTCGCCGGAACTGAACCTTGGCTTTTCGCGGAAGGATGCTGATCGTAACCCGGGCAGACTGCTCCTTCAGTTTCAAGTAGCCACCACGAAGCGTGACTCGTTGTCCGGTTGCAAATGGCTGCCGCACTGTAACGTTCTCAAAACCCTGCTTTCGAAACTCAATGCTATGCGAGCCGGACGAAAGACCGGAACGAAGCAAGTTTCCCGACTCGTCGAGGGCGCCTATTTCCTGACCATCGACGAACACCTGCGCACCGGCGGTCCCACCTTCCACCGCGAGCGATGCGGCGCTGGGATGCATTTCGATCTCCTTCACAATGTTCTCGCCCTTGCTGACCGGAATGCTGAGTTCTACGTCTTGCATACCCTCGGCGAACAACTTGACCGTGTGGGAGCCGGGAGCGGCTTTGAGATACCAGGATCCGGCCTTTCTCGTGCTCTTTTCTTTTCCATCGAGGAACAGTACCGCGTTTTTGGTTGTGGTGGTAATCGCAATGGAGCCCAGATTCGGGCTGCCTTCGAGTGACACAGCCAAAGAGGGAGCGTTCCCCTGCGCGATCGCGACAACCTGGCGGCGTTTCGCGTCAGAGACTGTCAACCTATCCTGATCGGCGCCTAAATCCAGATCCAGGCCTTCTCTACGGATGTCCTGCGGATTATTGCCGGCGATCTCCAATGTCTTGGGCAGAGTTCCGCTCCAAATACTAGCGTGCTTACCTAAAGTGCTTGTGACGATTAGATCTTTCGTCGTAAGCGGCTCGACGACTGGACGCGCGCCGGATTTCTCTTGGAATGCAAACCTGAACAACTCGCCCGCTCGGTTGCTCGCGCTCAAAATGTGATGGCCTTCATCGGGAACCACTTCAAATTCCGTCAGACCGCCTTGACCGAGGTTGGCGACTTTCTGGCCGTCCAGAAAAACGGCGCCCGCCCGTTCCGAGGTGAACACATTGATATATAGAGGTTCCGGCTTGAGAACAAAGCGCCAGCCGTCCTTTGTGGGCCGCATCCCGTTGTAAGTGGCAGTCTTGAAACCGAGCCGCGAAACGCTCACATCGTATGTTTTATAGGGCCTCAGATTCAGTGTTCTGGCGTGTTGCTGCACGCCGGCGACGTCCACATTGGCGTCCGCTGGGACGGTACTCACGTTCACACTCACGTCTGCCGGTCCTACTTGAATCTTGGACTCGGGCGTGGAAGATTGAGTTTTGTTGCCGGCGGAATGTTTGAGTACCACCAATCCCGCGATGAGTAGCAAAAGACCTGCGAGCGCCGCTTGCACCCTTCGGCTTTGAATATCCAGCGTTTTGAGTTTCTTGCCTTGCGCGATTGCGGAACGAACAACTGGCTTTGTGAGTGGAGCGACTGTCGCGAAAAATTCCTCGAACTGATCGCGGCTTTTCTTGAACCAGTCATGGACGTTCGAAACTGAAATCCGCTTTGCAGGCGGAGGTGGAACAGGCTTGCGCTCGGTCGTCGGCACAGCGACCGTTGCATCTAACTCCCTGCGGAAAATCGAGCCCGTGACTGAATCGGCAGTAAAAGCTCGCGTGGTATCGGAGGCCGCCTGCGTTCTGCCCGCCCCCGCGGCAGCCGCCGAAGCCCGCTCGACATGTGCCGTGCTTTTCTGCGGCTCTTGTGTTTCGCGAACCAAATTTCGAAGAGTCGTCCGGTATTGCAGAAGTCGAGGCTCAGCGGGGTAGTCCGCGAGAGCGCGCTCCAGTATCGACAACGCCTTGCCCGGGTCGATTGTCTGTATCCCACGTGCTTCCGCGATACACGACAATACGTCATCTTTTCGCTTCCGCTCGGCAATGAGTGACTGGATGCGCTTCACGGAAGGATGCTCAGGATCCAGTTTGGCGGCCGTTTGCGCCAGCGGTTCGGACTGTCGCCAATCCTCGGTCAGAACCGAATGGGCTCGCTCCACTAGCAGACCCACGAGCATGTTTCGTATTGCAAAGCTTCGTGGATCGAGTTGCAGAGCCTGTTCCAGAAGGCTCGTCGCCGTCACAGAATCTCCCTGAGAACGGCTGCTTTTCGCTTCTTCGAAGAGATGGTCCGCCTCGTGCACGCGCTCTAAACCTTGGCGCACCATGCGTTCGAGTATTGTGAGTTCGGGATCCTCCCTAAATTCGGCCAGCGCGCCTTTCACCAGTTGTTCGGCTTTGGCGAACGCGGAATTTTCTAAGGCGCGATCGATCTGTTCTACGAATCGGGCCTTTTTCTCTTCTGCGACCTGTTGCTCCCGCCTGCGCTCGAGCTGGCTGATCTCAAAGTCAATGCCGGGATACTGCTGATGAATATTCGCCAGTATTTTCCACTGCCCGATAGCTTCCCCAAACTGGCCTTGTTCTTCGTATTGTTTGGCCCTGGCAAGAATAGACGCCACCAGATCGCGGTGCTCGGTAACCAGTCTCAGTGATTGCTGGAATTGCGCCTCGTTGGGATGCCGTTTGCAAGCTTCTTCCAGAATGCCCACCCGGCGATCCAGATTGCGTTCACTGTCGACAGCTCTGCCCACTTCCGCGATATATGCGGAGAGTTCCTGCCTTTGCGCTTGTTCTACCTTCAGCCGCAAAGCTTGAAACTGCGCATTCTTGGAATGCTGAGACAGAATCCGGTCGCAAACTTCCAATGCTTTTGCGAAATTCTTTTCGTCTAGATGTCGCCGTCCTTCAGCGTAGGCATTATCGAGGCTGTCCCGTTCGGATCGTACCTGGTTGTAAAACGCTTGATATACTGCATCCCGCTCCGGAATCGTCGCGCCTGGCGTCCTTCTGGATACCTCGATAATTTTTTCGAGTTTGCTTAAAGCTGTGCTGATTTCGCCGCTCTGGAACAGCCTGAGCGCCGAGCCATACAATTGTTCTTTCTCCGCGCGGGCCTTAGCGGCTTCTTTTTCTTGAACGTTAATTTCCGATAGGAGCTGTAAACCTTCCGGCTCGTCGTAGCGGAGATGAAATACCTCTTTGAGCGCTTGGCGCGCCTCTGAGAAATCGTGGCGTTCGAAGTGTTCCCGGGCGAGGCTTAGCCAGCGGGAGATTTGTTGCTGGCTGCGTTGCTCCTCGATGCGATTTCGCATGGCCTGCGCTTCGGAATTTTGAGGATCGAGCTCGAGTATTTCCCGGAGCTTTTCCAAGGCCATCGGAATCTCGTCCTGTTCCAGCCGCGTTTGCGCGCTTTCAAATAGCTGCTGGATTCTCTTCTCTCTAATCGACTCCTGTATCTGCGAATGCAGGAGTGTAATTTCGGGGTCAACGTTGCCTTCTGCCTGGATTTCGGTCAGAATCTCCGAGGCGAAGGCATGGTCACCTTTGGAAAAAGCCGCCCGCGCCCGTTCAATCCGAGGCTTGATCCTGGCCGCGTCAAATCGCTCGATGGGTTGATTGTAGAAAGCCTTTTGTAGCGTCTCGTCGAATTCGCGTGCACTCGCATAGCGATGGATCGGCTGCTTGGCCATTGCTATGTGAATCACCTTGCCGACCAATGGGCTGACTTTAGGGTTGCTTTCGGAAATAACGGGAGGAATGAGGCGCCTGATTGCCTCGGCTGTGTCCTCTAACTTCTTTTTCTTAAATGGTTGCTGGCCGGTCAGCGCTTCGTAGGCCACCACGCCCAGCGAGTAAATGTCGGATCGGCGGCTGGGCGGCCTACCTTCTACTTGCTCGGGCGCCATATACTGCCAGGTGCCCTTGAATCCGGTTGTCGATTTGGCATCCGTCGCGTGAACCAGTCCAAAGTCGATGATCTTGGCGGTCCCATCGTCCATCACAAAGATATTGCTCGGCTTCAGATCGCGATGGATCAAATCTTGTTCGTGTGCCGCCTGTAGACCGAGACAAACTTGATGAATGATTCCTACTATTCGCTCTACCGTCAGCCGGGGACTTGAAGTTCTTATGAGCGAAGCCAACGTCACGCCGGGAAGAAGCGGCATGATAAAGCACGGCTTGCGAACTCCGTTCTCCTCGATTTCATCTACATCGCGGACATCGACGATGTTCGGATGGCACAGTCGCGCGAGAACGGCCCACTCTTTTTTGAACATTTCGAGCGTGTAGGGGTCCGACGCATCGCGCAGTGTCTTAATTGCTACGAGGCTTCCCGTGCGAGTGTCAATGGCCCGGTACACGACACCCATCCCGCCTTCGCCAAGCAACTCTTTCACTTCATAGCGACCGGCTATAACGTTTGCGGGCATCGCTTTAATTCCTGAGGTCTGAAAATATCAGCCTGAAACTCATCAACGAGTCGCGATATGCATGTTTCGTGCCTATTACCCGCTGGTGATTCAAGCCTGTTTTTCAATAACAGGGCGAAGCTGATGCTATCCAGCAGGATAATTTCGTCTTTCTGATCGAAGTTCGTCTTTAATGTTGGTTCCTTTTTAAAATTATTGGTCGTCCTATGGGGCGCGCTCGATAAAGTGATGAAAGCCAAAACGCTTTTGGTTTGTGATGATGATTGCAGCCTCGTAATAATGCGAGCCACGGTAAACATTTTTACGAACGACGGGGCGCAAGGAAAGTTCTATGCGAATATCCATTTTCAAGGTGTCAGCGAACGGCTCAGCCCTGCGACAAAACGCGACACTAAATAGCTGTTTCCACCGTCGCGGGCCGCGGCGAGAATGGCCCTTCTGACGCAAACACAAGACTACGATCCTTATGTATCATTGCTGGACAACTCCTCGGCTGTATCCGCCTGCTTACGCCGATTGAGCCGCTTGTTCAGCGCTTGTCTTGAGATGCCGAGAATGCCGGCCGCGATACCCTGATTTCCGTCGGCGCGTTCGAGGGCTTCATTAATTAACGCTTGCTCGGCCACCTCAAGAGTGGGTAATTGGTCAGAAGGAAATGCGCCGAAGGGCGGCGACGATTCCGGCGGCAATTCATCCGTTCCCATATCTGGCCTGCCGATGATCAGTTCTTTGTAGCTTTGCAGCGACAGCACCGTTCCTTGCGAGCGGGCAACCGCATCGATGGTCATTGCCTCCAATTCGCGGATGTTTCCAGGAAAGGCGTAATTTTTGAGCAGTGCATAAAGCCCATGCGGTACCGTGAGGGCTTCTTTGTTAAGGCTACACGCAGCCTTTTCGACGAAGTGATTGACGAGCAAGGGAATGTCGCTGGGCCGATTGCGCAGAGGCGGAAGCTGTAGATGGTGTGTTCGCAGACGATAATACAGATCTTTGCGGAATTTCCCGGCGGCAGCATCTTTCGCGACATCGCAATTGGTAGCGACGACAACCCGAGCCCTACTCTGGCGTGGCCGGTCCGTGCCCAGAGGGTAATACATCCCGTCCTGCAGAAGCCTGAGCAGTTTGACTTGGGAAAGGGTCGTTAGATCACCGATCTCGTCGAGAAAAAGAGTGCCCTCAGCGGCTGCCGCGACGAGGCCCTCACGCGGACGATCAGCGCCAGTATACGATCCTTTAACATGACCAAATAAGGTATCCGAAAACAAGTTATCGTCGAGCCCGGCGACATTAACCGAGATGAGTTCGCCAGTGCGATTGGACAACCGATGCAAAGCCCGCGCTGCGAGTTCCTTGCCTGTACCGGTTTCGCCCGTAATTAAGACTGGCTGCGGGGACGGTGCGATGGCTTCTAGATAACGGAAGACCGCAAACATAGCCCGATCTTGTGTGATGATGTCGGCGAAAGCCTCACGCTTGGGTGGAGTTTCTGTCAGGAGTCTGTCTTTGAGTGACAACAGCTCTGCGTTAAGCGCACGGAGTTCGAGTGCACGCCTGACTGACGACGCCAGTCGGCCTTGGTCTACCGGCTTCACCAGGTAATCGACAGCTCCGGCTTGCATGCATTCGACTGCAATATCCAAGTCACCGGTCGCCGTCATAACAATGATCGGGATCTCAGGGAAATCTTCCGCGATTTGAGTGAGAAGGGCCTGCCCGGAGATGTGGGGCATGGTCAAATCGAGCACGATCACCCCCGCAGGTTGCTCAGTCAACTGCGATACGAGGTTTCGACCGTCATTTAACGTGACCACGTGACTGAATCCCGACGAGCAAAGCGCAACGCTGGTACTGCGGAGCACTTGCGGTTCGTCATCAACCAGCAGCACTGGAAGCCTGGAGATCTGTTCCATTCAGATCTTTCCTCCCGGCTGGCCATCCGAACTACACGGGAGCATTACGGTCGCACGTGTGCCTTTACCTGGTTCCGATGAAAATGTAAGTTGCCCGTTATGCGAGCGGACCAAAGACGAGGTAATCGCCAGGCCGAGACCCGTACCTCCGCTTGCTTCCTTGGTTGTAAAGAAAGGCTCACCGAGGTGAGAAAGCTGTTCCCGAGGGATTCCCACTCCTTCATCTCGTACTTCAAACAACACAGCGCGCTGTTCCATATTAAATGCCGTCGCTACCTCGATGGCATAGTCCCTTCCTGGCAATGCCTCCAAAGCATTCATGACCAGGTTGACTACAATCTGCTCCACTTGCTGCGGATTTCCCGTCACAGATGGCAAGTGTTCGCCGAGCCGCACCTGGAATAAGTGGGTTCGTTTTTGAATTACGTGCCTCAGCAAGCGAATAGCGCGATCGACTACGTCGTTCAACTCAAAAGGTTCATTCGCTTTCTTGGCCGGCCTGACAAAATCTTTCAGATCGTTCAGAATTCGCTGAATGCGGCGGGCGCTGGCTTCAACTTCGCGAATCAATTGCGCGAAAGTGTCGCGTGCGTCTCTGTAGGGGAGCCCAGCAAGCGAAAGATTACCGAGGTCTTGTTGATAAGAGTCGAGGAGACTGATGGCGTCGTCCCAGCCGCGTGCAACTACCTCGGCATTCATCAATACGACTTGATTTGGATTGTTGATTTCGTGTGCTACGCCGGACACCAAAGTGCCGAGCGCAGTCATCTTGTTCGCCTGGATTAATTGGATTTCTTTCCAGCGCAATTCTCTCGCTCTTGCTCTGAGAACCCGGTATTGATGGACCAGGTAGCCAAGCAAAATGAGAGCCACAAGATAGAGCAGAAGCCGGAACCGAAGTGCGCGTGCCTCTGCCTGGCCGCCGTATTCGAATACAGCGCGTTGGACTATTTGCGCATCCCTGGCTGTTGGTGATTTCAGAATCTTGTCAAGAAGGCCATCGACGCGTGGCAATACTTCGATAATTATGCGCCCATGCTCGGTCAGCAGTTCAAGATTATTCGAACTAGCGGAAATATCCGAGACGCTCGAGAGCGCGGCTTCAGCTTCTCTCCTGGTCGCTGAGTCTGGAGCCTGGACAAATCGCAAGATGACGTGGGAGAGAGCGGCAATCTCCATTGCGGATTGCTGTGTATCGCCGTGTTGCCGAACGGTTCCAAGCGTTTGGGCAAAGTACGCCAACGAGTTCCGTAGCAGTGCGTTGTCCGATTTCAAATATTCAACCGACGCCAGCTTCTGATTGAGGGTACTCGCAAGAATTCCCACCTTGATGAGTATTCCAGGCGATTGGCGCGCGATTACTGCACTTTCTCTTTTGAGACTCTGCAGATCGAGAGACAGTTTCCGCCCAGTCTGCACCAATGGATCGTAGTTTGCCAACAAGCCTGCCCGAGCCATGAGCACATCCCGGTTGAGCTCGGCGTCATGAAGCTGCATGGCTTGAAGAGACTGTTGCATACGTACCCGTGGCAGCTGATCGGAGCTTTGGCTCTCGACAAGGAGATAAGTCAGAATTAATAGCAGCGCGGCGACTATGGCAACAGGTTTACTCATCTTCGCTGTTTCCCGACGGCGGTCCCGCGAGTATTTTGCCCCGATATTTACCGGTCAAGGTCTTCAGGAAGGCTACTATTCGATCGATCTCGTCCTCCCTGAGTCTCCTGCCCAGTTGCGCCTTCGCCATCGTCTTAACGGCCTCTTTTAACTCAGGTTCACGCCCGTCGTGAAAATAAGGCGCGGTCACTGCAACATTCCGTAAACTCGGCACACGGAACACATGGCGGTCGCGAGGCGCCTTAGTGATTCGGAAGCGCCCCGAGTCCAGCGGCGAACGCTCACCCGGTATCTTCTCCTCGAATACACCGAACTTCTGATACAAGTTGCCGCCCATATTAATTCCTTGGTGGCATGACACACATCCATACGCCTTAAATAATCGATAGCCCTCCTTCTCTTCGCCACTCAAGGCATCGACATCACCGCGCAGAAAGCGATCGAAACGCGAATTTGGCGTCAGCAACGAACGCTCGAAGCTGGCAATAGCATCCAACACGCTAGCCCGCGTCAGCCCCTGCGGGTAGGCCGACTGAAAGGCAGCCATGTATCCGGAATCGCCGCGGATTCTAGAAAGCAGCTCCGCCTCGCTCATGTTCATCAATCGCGGATTCTCCAGGATGCGTGCGGTGTGGTCCGTTAGGTTATTCGTGATACCGTCCCAGTTGTAACTGGCGTTGAGATCCACGTTGAATACCGTTAACGTATTTCGCAGATCGGAACCGCCAACCGGACTCTTCGCCACCGGCAGGCCATCCATCCCGCCGTGATCCAAGGGATGGCAAGTGGCGCAGGAATACTTTTGGTCGTGTGACAGGCGGCTGTCATGAAACAATTGCCTTCCCAGAGCGGCCCGCCTCGGGTCGATATTGCTGTTCAGAGGAACCGGAGCAATGGGTTCATTCCCGTGCGCCATTTGCTGTGCTGGAATTGAGAGGACACCGAGAGCGGATATGAAAGCGAACACAGCTGGAGGGGACGACCCTCGAAGCAGCCGATTTCCGCGACAGTGACACATCAGGGGTCAATACATGGACCGGGATCGCCGCAGACGTAAACCTTCCGAACCCGTTCACTCGGCCTTCGCACTGTGCAGTGCCCGGACCCTATCTGCCCAGACTAGCAAGGGCCGCGTTGCGTATTCATGTGTCTCCTCCTGACCTTAGGGAAAGCAAGTGTTGTGCCACACTGCCGTATGTTAGAAAGCTGTTCTTACGGTTGTCTTATAAGAACGGATTCGGGGGGACAGCCTTTTGGGTTTGCGACATAAGGTGACACGGCAATCTAAAGTGCAACCAACGTTGCAGCCGATCGCGATTTTGCGCCCGATACTAACGGGCAACCGCGACCCTATGGCTGTGAGTCGCACTGGGACGCCTGCAACATCTACAGTCTCCAGTTTGACATCGAGCGCAAGGGCGGATGCGCTGCCGTAATAGTGCCGGATCCGCACGATGCGAGCGGCGATCACGGCGCCTGCCGGAACCCACACCTTCGAGCGCTCCTCGATCGGCGTAATTAGCTTGGCTTTGATCGAATCGCCAGCGGCCACGCTCGCAGTTTCGATGCCTTGAGTTAGAGCTACCCGGAACCGAAGCCCCGGTGGAATGTTGGCGGCTCGCGCTATTTGGCCGTGCCGCGCGTCGACGGCCGTTACACCTGGAGGCGCGTCGAATGTAATCGTCGATTCCCCAAGAAACTCATGGCAGCTTGAGAAGGTCGTGCTGGTTCTCCGCTTCACCGCCGTCGGTCTTCAAGATACGCAGATGCGCCGCAGTGGGAAGAAGAAAGTCGCTATCTTTGATACGTACACGGCCGTAATCCAGGGTAGTGGACGCGTAGCACGCCGCGGTTTCCGCCGGAAGCCTGCCCGTACGACATCGAGCCGCACCAGTATAGCTTGCAGTTTAACTGAGAAATGTTCAGACAGGTTTAATTTCCGCCTGGTAGATAGCCTCGATGTCCGGTATGAGTTGGACCAAAATATCTCAATTCATCCCCAGTGAGAGCACAAATCATCCTTTCGAATGACGCCAGGTTGCCTGGCTTGGCAGCATACTGCAAACCAGAGAAGGAGATATCGAGATGAACAAAGCACTTGCAATTGGATTCGGGGAACTCCGCACACCCACACCGATCGCCTGAAGGAAAGCTGAGGAGTACGGCGGCGTGCAGGGAAACGAGACCTGTAAGATCGGAAGCTCAGACGTCGAGGTGCTGCTCTCGAGCCACGCAACCGGCGGACGCTATACCATCTGTCAGTTGCAAACGGCCGCTGGGCAGAGTTTGCCGCTGCACACACACGAATACGAGGATGGATTTGTTTACGTTTTGGAAGGGGAGTTCCGATTCCGCATCGGTGAAACCGCTATCCCTGCCCCGCCCGGCACATCCCTCTTTATTCCGCGCCGAACGCCTTTTGCCTTCGATCATCAAGGCCAGACCCGCGGCCGATTCCTGGTTGTCACCGCTCCAGGCGGCATGGATCTGTTGATACGAGATCTAGGCGCGCTAACGCGCCGTGGAGTCGCGCTGACCGTCGAGAGGGTCGCTCCTGTGCTGGACAAGCACGGAATTACTCTTCTCGGAACGTAGAATCACCTCCATGCGAGAATTAGGAACCGTTCTCCATGGGCTCGAAACCGACTGTTTGGTTGGCCGCAACCAAATTGGCTGCCCCCGCGCGCCGTCACGATGCTCTGCCACGCCCGCGACTGATCAATCTGCTGGCGAAGTCGCTTGCTGATGCCCGTCTTACGCTCATTTCGGCGCCCGCCGGATCGGGAAAGACCGCATTATTGGCGGAACTGCTGCACGCTTTCCCGGACACCGACTGGGTCTGGCTGTTGCTCGATTCGGAAGACGACGATCCTTCGCGATTTACGGCTGCGCTCATCGCTTCGTTAAACGCCGCCGGATTGCCTATTGAAACGGACGCTGCCGGGCCCGATATGCGCGCGGTAATCACAAGCGTGATCAACCAGCTCGGAAAGTGTGATCGTTCGGTTGCCCTTGTACTAGATGACGTGCATGTCATCTCCGAGCCGTCGGTACACGAAATCATAGACTATTTGCTCGATCACTTGCCGCCAAATCTCCGGTTAGTGATGGCCTGCCGTCACGATCCGCCGATCGCACTGGGTCGTCGTCGAGCGCGGGGAGAAGTGGCTGATATTCGCCTAGCAGACCTGAGTTTTACAGAAGAGGAGACCGGGGCGCTCGCTAACGAGCGCCTGGGATTGAATCTAACTAGCAACGAGGTGGCTTTATTGCAGGCACGCACGGAAGGTTGGGCTGCCGGCCTGCGGCTGCTCGCCACATCGCTTTCCCAGCTCCCAGCCAACCGCACTGCCGTACTACAGAGCGGAATGCAGGGCAATCGCCGCATTTTCGATTTCCTGGCCGAAGAAGTCCTCGATCACCAAGAACCCGGCTTGCGCCATTTCCTTTTGGAAACTTCGATACTTACGTCGCTTCGTCCAGAGGTCTGCGACCGCCTGACCGGACGCCGCGATTCCTTCCGCGTTCTCGAAGACTTATATCGCCGGAATCTTTACGTGGTGGCGGCCGACGAGGCGGAAACCAGCTTCCGCTACCACGATCTGTTCGCTGAGTTTTTGCGAGAGCGCCTTCGGCGCGAGCGGCCCGAGGAATGGGCAACGCTTCACGAGCGGGCCGCGCGTGCTGAGACTTCGCCTGAGAATCGGCTGCGCCATTTCCTCGCGGCGGAGGCATGGGACGCAGCCGCGGCAGAAATCGAAGCCATCGGCCCCGAATACGCCCATCGCGGCTTCGTCACCACGCTCCAACGTTGGATTTCTGAGCTGCCCAAAGAGGTGCGCATGCGGCATCCGCGTGTGCTCTACTTGCTTGGACATGCTATCTGGACGCAAAGCGAATTTTCGAAGGCGCAGCCGTACCTCGAACAGGCGCTCGAGGCATTCCGGCAAAACAACGATCACGCCGGTCAAGGGGAGACACTCGTTGCGTTAGCGAATAGCGCGCTGATGAACAGCCGGTTCGACGAGTCGCGCGAACTGCTCCGGGAAGCTCTCTCTTTCGATATTCCTGCCGTCAGCCTGGTCCAGATTCACACGGCCAGCGCCTGGGATTCCATCTACCGCGGCGACTGGGCGGAAGCCGACCGGCATCTGGCCAAGGTCTTCGAAATGGTCGAAAGCGGCGTGGGCGTCTCGAACCCGCTTGCCACTCAACTGATCCTCTTTTCCGAAGGCTCGCCAGGTTACGTCGATAAGCTGG
>JAICIH010000014.1 GCA_025924475.1 Bryobacteraceae bacterium | reverse complement strand
TTCCGGCTGCACGCTGCGAACGATCTGTTCGAGAGCGGCCGTATAGCCGTCCGCGGTGTAATCGCGCAAAAGCGGGTGATCGGCCGCCAACACTTTTTCGACCGCATAGCCAGCCGCTTCTTGCGCCAGAGAGTCGATCTGCGCGCCCAATACAACAGCCTGCACGGGAACTCCCAGCGCCGCTGCGATCCTCTGGCCCGCCGCCAAAGCCTCAAACGATGCGCGATTCCATTTGCCGTCCCGCTGCTCGAGCGCTACCAGAACGCTCATAGCACGCGCGCCTCGAATTTCAATTTTTCGACTAGCTCGTGCGCTACGTGTTTGGCGTCTCCGGTGAGCATTTGTGTCTGCTTCGAACGCTCCGGCAAATAGACGCGCTCCACTTCGGCCTGGCTCGCGAGGTCCGTTTTCAGATCGGCAGCCGGCACGGTTCTTACTTCTTTTGTCTTAGCTTTCTTGATGCCCATCAGCGTGGCATAACGGAGTTTCTTGATGCCTGATTGGATGGTGAGCACGACGGGCAGTGGAAGCGTGACATGTTGAAACCAGCCGTCTTCCAATTCGCGCTTCACACGGACCCGCTTGTCCAATGGCTCCACCTCCATGACGATCGTCGCGTGCGCATAGCCGAGCAGTTCGGCCAAGACCACGCCGGTTTGGCCGTAGCCCAGATCGTCCGATTGCAGGCCGGTCAGGACGAAATCCGGCGCTTCCGGAGCGATGGCCGCAGCAAGCAATCGGGCCGTCGCCAGCGGATCGAGAACCCCCTTGTCGCCAGTCTCGATATGGATCGCGCGGTCGGCTCCCTTCGCTAAAGCCTCGCGAATGGTTTGGGTGGCGCGCGCCGGGCCCGCGCACAGGGCGATCACTTCGCCACCGAGTTTTTCTTTCAATTGCAGGGCTTCTTCGAGGGCGTAAGCGTCAGGCTCGTTCATCTCATAGCTCAGGCCGCTCTCATCGAGCCAGGCGCCCGCGCCGTTCACGCGCAATGCCGAGTCCCGCGCCGCTACCTGTTTCACCGACACTATGATCTTCATTGCAGACAGGGTTCTTCTTCAGTATGCCGAACGAGATAAAAAATTGGGGACAGACAGCCGCGCCGGCGTTGCAGCGATTGCATTTTCAGCAGCTTTGTAACGGCGCTTCAGTCAGTCCCCAATTTTTTAACGAGGCGTATTGCGACTTTAGCTACCCGAGTAGCGCTTGAAAATCAGGCAGCCGTTCGTGCCGCCGAAGCCGAAGCTGTTCGAGAGCGCGTATTCGATATTGATAGGGCGCGCCTGATTCGGCACGTAGTCCAAATCGCACTCGGGATCCGGGAATTCGTAGTTGATGGTCGGCGGCGCAATCTGGTCGCGAATGGCAAGCACGGAAATACCCGCTTCGAGGCCGCCCGCTCCTCCGAGCAGATGGCCGGTCATGGATTTGGTCGAGCTGACGGCCAGCTTCTTTGCGTGCTCGCCGAAAGCCTGCTTAATGGCGAGCGTCTCCGCTTTATCGCCCAGCCCGGTAGAGGTCCCGTGCGCGTTCACGTACTGCACTGCGGAGGGCTCGATGCCAGCGCTGCGCATAGCATTGCGCATTACGCGATAGCCGCCGTTGCCGTCTTCGGGAGGCGCCGTGATGTGGTGCGCATCGGCGCTCATGCCATAGCCGACGATCTCGGCGAGTATCGGAGCGCCGCGCTGCCGCGCGCGTTCCAGTTCTTCCAAAATTAAAATTCCCGAGCCTTCGCCTACTACGAAGCCATCACGCTGTGCGTCCCAGGGCCGGGAGGCGCGTTCCGGTTCATCGTTGCGAGTCGAAAGAGCGCGCATTGCGGCAAATCCGCCGATGCCCATAGGAGTTACGCAAGCCTCGCTGCCGCCGCAGATCATGACATCGGCTTCGCCATATTGAATCAGCCGGAACGAATCGCCGATGGAATGCGCGCTGGTGGTGCAGGCGGTGGCAGTCGCCGAGTTCGGCCCCTTCGCCCCATAACGGATGGAAACGTATCCGCTCGCCAGGTTCACGATGCACGACGGAATAAAAAAAGGAGAGATGCGGCTTGGGCCCCGCTCGAGCAAGGTCTTATGCTCGCGCTCGATAATCTCGAAGGCCCCGATCCCGCTGCCGATGTACACTCCCGTACGTTCGGCATCTTCCGGGCCGACTTTCAATCGGGCTGCCGTAACCGCAAACTCCGTCGCCGCCATGGCGAACTGGATGAATCGCCCCATCTTTTTGACATCTTTTTTGTCGACGAAGCGCAGCGGATCGAAATTCTTGACCTCGCCGGCGATTTGGCAGGTGAATTCGGAAGCGTCGAACTGAGTGATCCGGCCGATACCGCTCTTCCCGCTCCGGATTGCCGCCCAGCACTCCTCTGTTCCCGTCCCGGCTGAGCTGAGGAGCCCAATGCCGGTGACAACTACTCTGCGTGGCGCCATTCGCTCACGCGCTTACTTTTTTTTTGACTCGATGTAATCAACCGCGTCCTTGACGGTCTTGATCTTCTCGGCTTCTTCATCGGGAATGTCGAGATCGAAGGCCTCCTCAAACGCCATCACCAGTTCGACAATGTCGAGCGAATCCGCGCCCAAATCGTCGACAAATGACGCGCTCGGGTCAACCTGGCCTTCATCGACCCCAAGCTGTTCCACAATGATCTGCTTTACTTTGTCCGCTACCGCCATGAATTGTTCTCCTGTGCTCGCAAAAAACGTGCGCCCGAAACCTCTAAGCTACATCATCGTCCGGCCGGCTTTTCAATCCGAGGCCGCAATCGCCTACTGTAGCAACTGAGGCAAGCCTCAGTAAGATGTAGATGTTGTCCAGCCGCCCGCGTGTCCTTTACCTCCATGGCTTTGCTTCGAGTCCGGCCTCCCGGAAGGCGCGGTTCTTCGCGGAAAAATTGGAGGCGCTTGGGCTGGCTGTCGAAATTCCCGACCTGGCCGAAGGGGATTTTGAGGGGTTAACGCTTAGCAAACAACTCGCGCTGATTGAACGCCTGGGGAGGCATGAACCTGCGATCGTGATCGGTTCGAGTCTCGGCGGCTACCTGGCGGCTCTGTATGCCGCGCGCCATCCGGAAGTCGATCGTGTGATCCTGCTGGCGCCCGCTCTACGCTTCCATGCCCTTTGGACCACGGAATTGGGACCCGACCGGCTCCGCCTCTGGAAAGAGAAAGGCAGCATCCCGGTTCTCCATTACGGGACCGGCCGGCCGCAGCTCATCGGATACCAATTGATGGAGGATGCGGCCCGGTTTGAGCCGGAGCCCCAGTTTTCTCAGCCTTGCCTGATCTTTCACGGCGATTCCGACCCCCTGGTCCCGGTGGCCCAATCCGTAAAATTTGCGGCCGCCCACCCGAATGTCCGCTTAATCCGCCTAGCCTCAGGGCATGAATTGACCGATGTGTTGGATAAGATCTGGGACGAGTCCGAAAGATTTCTGCTCCTCAATCCTGCGCTAAAATGACCGGGTAGGGCCGGACTACGCTAGACTGGGCATACGGGGTGCAACGAAATTTGCAACTGTGATTTTTCATATCACGTCCAAGATTGCGGAGAGTAGTGTCGTATATGGGGAGTTCGTCGGCAGAGTGGGCAGCAACCAACGGGCTAGAGAAAGAAACCATGGAGCGTGATTCTCAGACAGCTCATACAGATACCCATTTAGATAACCTGTTAGTGGCGAGCGACCTGGAAGCACCCTGGTACAAATCGATCGTCCAAGGTATCCGTGAAATCATAAGTCCTCCTAAACTCCCGCCACTGGAAGTGACTTCGCGGCCTGCTGAAAGTTCCTATCTCGGCGATGCCAGCAAGATCGAACTGCCCTGGTACAAATCGCTGATCTCGAATGTTCGAGACCTGATTCGTCCACCCAAGCTACCGCCTCTTGAAGTAACGTCGAAACCGGTTGAGGTTGGTTCCATCTGGGGAGCCTACGCGGGCGGCGGCACGCGTTCCGGCACCGCTTCCGTTTTGATTCACGTCGGAGTGGTGGTGCTGTTACTCGTATTCTTCCAAACACCCACCGGGAGGAAAGTTGTCCAGCGGGTGACGGACATCTACTATGTGCCGCCCTATAAGCTGCCTCCGGCGCAAACGAAGGCGGGTGGTGGAGGCGGCGGTGGCATGAAATCGCCTATTCCGGTGAATCGCGGCGAGGCTCCCAAGCAGGCGCCGAAGCAGTTCGTACCGCCGGCCATGGCGGTTCCCAAGCCGGTGTTGCCGGTGACACCTACTATTACCGCTCCGGCTCCGCAGATTGCCGCCGAGCAATACGGCGATCCGTTGAGCAAGTTAGATCCCATGTCTGCCGGCCAAGGCGCAGATGGCCTGGGTAATGGAAAAGGCCGCGGCCTCGGCAATGGCAATGGGGACGGTTTTGGCAACGGCAGCGGTGGCGGCAGCGGCGGTGGCGCTTACCGCATCGGCGGCGACGTTTCCGCCCCCGTGCTGGTGAGCAAAGTCGAACCCGAATATTCGGAAGAGGCCCGCAAAGCCAAATACTCCGGAGAGGTCCTGCTATCGATCGTGGTCGATGCGTCCGGCGTTCCCCGTGACATTCACGTGATACGGCCGCTCGGGCTCGGCTTAGACGAAAAAGCGATCGAAGCGGTGATGAAATGGCGCTTCCGCCCGGGGCTGAAAGGTGGCCGCGCAGTCGCCACCCAGGCGCAAGTAATCGTCAACTTCCGCTTGCTGTAGTTGTTTTGGCCTGGCACTCCGCGCAGGGGCAAATCTTGCGCAGGTGATCGAACGAGTACATTCCCGTGCTGTGCCCGTCATTCCAGAATATGCGGATGGCGTACTGGCCGATCGGTTCCACCGAATTCATCTTTAGCGACGGCTTGTACATCGGGAACAATTCCTGTTTGCGATAATCCGAGCGCTGTGGAGGCGTGCCGTGCGCTCCGGTGCAGGTTGCGCAAGGGCACTCGTCACGCAGGTAGGCGAGGGTATAGGAGCTATGATGCCCGTCCCGCCAATCGATCTGGATGCCGGTCGATTTAGAAATCGCGATATGTTCCGGGTCGGCGGCCGGCGCTTGTAATTCCACTTCTTTCATTCCCGCTCTTTAAGACACATTCTGCGCGCGCTCGATATCGCGCACACCGGGAATCCGGCGAAAACCCGTGATCACGCGTTCGAGCTGTTTTTTATCCCGCACGTCCATCGTAATATCGATGACCGCGCTGTTATCGGTGCGCTTCTCATCGCCGCGCGCTTCGAGCGTCCGGATGTTGCTCGATTCGGCGCTCAGAATCGAAGTGAGCTGATGCAAAATCCCGGGACGGTCGTCGGTATAAATCACCACTTTCACAGGCAGGGGATCGTTCGCGCTGCGGGCCCATTCCACGGCGATCTTGCGCTCCGGCTCATACATAAGGTTTTGCACGTTGGGACACTGCGCGGAATGGACCGCCACGCCCTTGCCACGCGTGATATAACCGACGATCTGCTCGCCGCGCACGGGATTGCAGCATTTGGCGCGATACACGAGCACATCGTCGGCGCCTTTCACATGGATCGTCAGATCGCCGTCGGGAGCGGGTGCCCCGGGTATTTTCGGGGGCAGCGGCGGCGGTTCAGGGGCTTCGAGCGGAGTGGGCGCTTCCGGAGCGACTTTCTGCAGAACCTGCCGCGCCGAGAATCTGCCGAAGCCGAGCGCGGCGTACAAATCCTCCGTCTTGCTGACGCCGTATTCGCTGGCTACGGAGGCCAAATCATCGTTGGAAATGCGCCCGAGGCTCACACCGCGACGGCGCGCTTCTTTCTCGAGCGATTTCTGGCCGATCTCGACCGCCTTCGCGCGCTCCACGGCGTTGATCACGTGCCGGATCTTGTTTCGCGCGCGCGCGGTCTTCACCACGGCCAGCCAGTCCCGGCTGGGCTGATGGCCCGCCTGTGTGAGAATCTCCACCACGTCTCCGTTGCGCAGAGTGGTTTTGAGCGGCCGCATGGAGCCGTTCACGCGCGCACCGACGCAGGTGTTGCCCACGTCGCTATGGATCGCGTAGGCAAAATCGATCGGCGTCGCATCACGCGGCAGGACAATCACGCGTCCGCGCGGTGTGAATGTATAAACCTCTTCCGAGTAAAGGTCGACTTTGAGTGTCGAGAAAAAATCTCCCGAGTCGCTCATCTCGCGCTGCCACTCGACAAGTTGGCGCAGCCACGCGATGCGCTGATCTTCCTCGCCCGGACCCTTACTGCCTTCCTTGTATTTCCAGTGCGCCGCGATGCCTTCTTCGGCCAGCCTGTGCATCTCCTCGGTACGGATCTGCACCTCGAAAGTCACACCGCCGGGCCCGATCACCGAAGTGTGCAGCGATTGATATAGATTCGGTCGCGGCATGGCGATGAAATCCTTGATGCGTCCCGGAATCGGCCGCCAATCGTTATGGATGACTCCGAGCGCCGCATAGCAATTCTTCACCGAATCCGTGATGATGCGCACGGCCAGCACATCGTAGACCTGATCGAGCGTGATGCGCTGCCGCTTCAGCTTCAGATACACCGAATACGCCCGCTTCACCCGGCCCTGGACACGCGCCGGAATATTTTCGCGCTGCAGCTTCTGTTCGATCTGTGTCTGCAGGCTTTGCAGCAGCTCTTCGTGCTGCGCGTGCTTGGCGTCTATTTCGCGCATCAGGTCGGCTGCCGCTTCGGGCTGCAGGGCCTGGAATGCCAAGTCTTCCAGTTCGCCGCGCATTTTGCCCATACCCAGCCGGTGCGCAATGGGCGCGTAGATGTCGATCGTTTCCTGCGCGATCGCCTGCTGCCGGTCGGGCGGCAGAGCGTCGAGCGTTCGCATGTTGTGCACGCGATCCGCCAGTTTGACGATAATTACGCGGATATCGGTGGTCATTGCCAGCAGCATCTTGCGCAGGCTTTCGGCCTGCCGGTCATCGCGATTTGCGAAACTGATTTTGCTCAGTTTCGTTACGCCGTCTACGCAGCGCGCCACGTCGTCGCCGAACTTCTCGCGCACCTCGTCCAGCCTGGAGCCGGTGTCTTCGACCACATCGTGAAGCAGTCCAGTCTCGATGCAGACCAAGTCCATCTGCATATCCGCCAGGATGTGCGCCACCGCCAGCGGATGCATGATGTACGGCTCACCCGATTTCCGCGTTTGGCTCTTGTGCCGCTCGGCAGCGAAACGGCACGCCTCTTCGAGCTTGGTGAGGTCCTCCTTGGGGCGAAGCGCACGGACCTTGTCCTCCAGGCTGCGGTACAGCTCCTCCACTTGCGGAAGTTCCAGGACACCGGTTGACATTCGGGGCTACTACTAGTGTCGCTCAACATACTCGCCTGGATCCTCTGCATAGAACGCTGCCGGGGAGTTAGAGCGAAAGCAGGTATTGAACCAAGTCGTTCTTCTCCTGGTCCGTCAAGCCCAGGCTGAAGCAGCTATTGTAGTGGTTCACAACGTCGTTCAACGTTGGAAACCGTCCATCATGGAAGAATCCTCCCTTTTGGTGCGTGAATAATCCGGCCAAAGGCGCGGTGCGGTAGCGGTGATCGGGAGCCCGGTCGGCCTGGAAGGAATCGATGCAGATCTCGTCCGGAGTATGCAGGTTCCAGCCCGGCTCGGTCCAGAGCGGCTCCACGTGACAGTTGTTGCACTTCGCCTTTCCACTGAACAGATCGTCGCCCCGTTTGGCCGCGGCGGGATCGAAGTCTTTGCCAGCTTGTGGTTTCGGCGCGGACAGCGAGAGTTGGTAGAGATGGAGCGCCGGAAGCTTCTTGGTGATCCGGTCGTCATCCGGGTCGATGTGCGGAAGATCGCCAAAGCCGTTCGCTGCCGCGATAGGAAACTGATCCGGATTGTTGAGCCGGGGATCGAAGAAGCGGCCCTTACCGTGCATTTCCAGATTCGCCACAAATGCGTTCCAGTGCGGTATGGAACCCCATCCCGTCCAGGTATGCAAATTAACTCCAGCCAAGCCGAAAGCGGGTGGAATCAGAGTGGCCGCCGATTTGCCGTCGGGGCGAAAGCCCTTGCCGTCGAGTATCAGCTCCGCATCGAATTTTCCCGGACCCCAAGCTAAGAGCGTTTTTTGAACGGCTGCGACATCCACATGAAGCAGATCCGAGAACGGAGTTAAATTCGGAGCCAACGCGACGATCGCACCGACGTTCAGGTCTCGATTTGCCCTGCCATCCAATCTACGACCGATACCGGGCGCTACGGCATCGTCGACGGTGGAGTGACAGAGAGCGCACTGAATTCCAATCGAGCGAAGTTCTCCGGAGGGATGGAAGAAACCAGTCAGTCCCACCACAGCATTCGCGCGGAGCAAGGCAAGCGTCGTTGCGCTATCATCCAAATCCAACTGACTCAGGGCCATACGGCCGCGCTCGATCCGCGTTTCGTTTCCGCCGCGCATCGATCGGTTATCCGGATCGCCCAACAAAGCATCGATATCCACTTTTAAGCCGAGAGCGAGAGCGTTACGAGGACTCAAACCGGGTCCCACACCGCCGAATTTCACGCCCTTGATTGCCTCATGAAGTTTCAGCGTGTCACCCCAGAAGGCTTCATCGCCGAAGGTATCGAAACGGAAGGTTTGCCGTCCTTCCGCAATCATCCGCTTCGCGCTCTTCACTGCGGCGGCGGCCTGAGCGTCATCTCGATCGGAGTCTCCATCCGCATATACCGATCGTTCGGAGCGCACTGCAAGAAAACCCAGGCCAAGCGCGATCACGCACCCGCCAACGAGCATCGCCGATCCTTTGTACATAGCAACTCTCCTTCGGCGGTACTGAGTGCGCGAACCCGATGCTGGTGGCAGGATCCTGCTATCGAAGTTGTGAAATTTCTGTAAACACCGGCAACGATACTCGCGATCTTACGAGAGTGCGGTGTACGAACGGCAGCATGTTGCCGATCGGCAGATTACGGGTGACGGTTGCAGCCGGCAGGGGAGTGCATGTACGGTTTAGAGCAATGGCTTAAAATTGGAATGTATCCGCTGGTTGATCCTATGCAGATCGCTGTCACTATCCCGGACGAAGTCGTCGCGCAAGCACAGGAACTCGGCGTGCCCGTAGAAGTCTACGTACAAAATCTGATCGAGCAGGCTCGGCCGAATTCATCTGGATCTCAATCCAGGTCCGCGCGGCAAATCGAAGACTTTTTGATCGCAATGGCGGAAGGATCGGAAAAGCTTCCCCTTTTACCTACAAGTGGCTTTGGACGGGAAACATTTTACGAGGACCGCCGTTGAGTGACGGCGTACCTGGTTGATACCAACATTCTCCTTCGGTTTGTTAAGCCAGATAACCGTGACTATCCGCTCCTTCAATCCGTTGTAGCCCAGCTATGGGTCCGTGGCGATGACCTTTGCTATACATCGCAGAATCTTGCCGAATTCTGGAGCACATGTACGCGGCCTCCGGACCGTAATGGTTACGGGCTCACCATCTCAGAAGTCGAGCGTCGCGCACGCCTGGTGGAAGGACAATTTCGCTTACTCGAAGAAAACAGTGCTGTGCATCGCGAATGGCGGAAGCTAATAGTCCTGCACTCCGTCTCCGGAGTACAGGTCTACGATGCCCGGCTAGTCGCGGCGATGCCTGTTCATAACGTCTCGCATGTCCTTACCTTCAACGTCAAGGATTTCGCCCGCTACTCGGAGATAACGGCCGTGGCGCCGGAAGCCGTCGTCTCTCGATGAAATGCGCTCAAGGTTGATCACCCGTTTGACACCTATCCCGATCTATCCTGGATTATGCATCCCGGGTCAAAATCTCTTCTTCTCGCTGTATGTTTGGCAGGCGTGGAACTTTTTGCCCAGTCCGAAGTCGGCACCACCGGCGTAAACGGAACCATTACGGATCCTTCGGGCGCGGTCGTAGCGGGCGCGAAAGTTACTGCCACTAATACCGGCACGAATTTCACTCGGCAAGCGACCAGCACCGCTGCGGGGCTCTACAGTTTGGGCAATCTGCCGGTTGGCTCGTACGATCTCAAAGTCGAGATGGCCGGCTTCAAAACCGCCGAGCAAAAAAGCCTCAACCTGACGGTCGGCGCTGTCGCCACGATGAATCTTCAACTGGAGATTGGCACATCGAGCGAGACCGTCAGCGTAACGAGCGAAGCGCCGGTTATCGAGACCAGCCGCTCGAGCACCAGCACGGCCATTTCGTCGCATCAAGTGCAGAATCTGCCCATTAACGGCCGTAATTTTCTGGATTTCACCCTTCTTACGCCCGGCGTGACGCGCGACCCCACGCGCACGGGCGACATCTCCTTCGGCGGGCAGCGCGGGACGTCCAATAGCCTGCTGATCGATGGCTCGGATGCCAATAACACTTTCTATGGCCAGTCGACCGGCCGCGCAGGTACCGGCCGCAGTCCTTATTCGTTCAGCGAAGACGCGGTTCAGGAATTTCAGGTCAACACCAACAACTACGCCGCCGAGATCGGACGCGCGGGCGGGGGCGTTATCAATACCATCACCAAATCCGGCACGAACGATTTTCATGGCGACGCGTTCGAGTTTTACCGCGACAAGGCGCTGAACGCCAATAGCTGGGACAACAACGCACTCGGCCGGCCCAAACGCGCCTATCATTACAACCAATTCGGCGGCAGCGCCGGCGGGCCGGTTGTTCGCGACAGGCTGTTCTTTTTTTTCAGCTACGACGGCCAGCGCAACACGACTCCCAATACCGTTGCGCCGGGAGTCTTGCCTGCAACCAACGATGCCGCGGGCCAGGCGGCGCTTGCTTCCTTACAGCAATATTTCGTGTCTTATGCGAACAGCCTGAATAACAACGTATATCTGGGCAAAGTGGATTGGAATCTCACGGATAATCAGCACGTCACGTTTCGCTACAACGCCAACCGGTTTCAGGGAGTCAATTACGAGAATTCCGGCCCGACCAGCGCGATGGGCCATACCGGCAACAGCAACGTATCCACCGATAATGCAGGCACCATTTATACCAACGCCCTCAGCGCCAACATGGTCCTCGAAGGCCGCTTTTTCTACACCCGTGATTACGAACCGGGATTCGCCAATTCAGACACTCCTGAAACGATCGTTCAGCAGAATGGCACGAACGCAATTCTTTTTGGCAGAAACAGCTTCAGCCCGCGTTCCGCCAATATCGATACGCTGCAACCGACGGTGACGCTTTCGCTCGCCAAGGGAGCCCATTCCATGAAGTTTGGCGCGGATATGATTTTCCAGCAGATCGCCAACTTCTTTCCGGGAAATTTTGGCGGTTCCTATTTGTTTACCAGCTACGCCAACTACGCCAACAAGATCCCTGCGTCATTCACACAGGCGTTTGCCGGACCGAATACCACCGGAGCGACCGTCTACCCGAACGTAAACGAATACGCGTTTTTCGCCGAGGATAGCTGGCGAGTATCGCGCAGCCTCACGATCAACTACGGCTTGCGCTACGACTACTTCGACTACACACAACCGCCGGTTCTGAATCCGGACCCCTCGCTCGCCGCGCTGAACATTCGCACTAATCGCATTCACATCGATCCAACCGATATTTCGCCGCGTTTCGGCTTTGCCTATTCCCCTGGCGAGGGAAACAAGACCGTGATTCGCGGCGGCTATGGAATTTTCTATGCGGTCACGCCGTCGATCTTCACCGGCACGGCCTTTACGCAGAACGGCATCCAGGTGCAATCGTTCACCTTTAACGGGGCGGCGATCCCGGTAACCTATCCGAATCTGCTGGCCGACATTCCCACTGCCAATCGCACTCCCAGTTTGTTTGTCTTTTCTAACGACTTCCGCAATCCGCGCACGCAGCAATGGAATCTCAGCTTCGAGCGTCAATTCGGCGCTCGCAGCTCGATCACGGTGGGGTATCTCGGCGTCAAGGGCGTGCATCTGCCGCGCACGCGCGATATCAATCTGTTCCCGGTGCTGCCAATGACCGCGCCGATTCAAGCTGGAGGTGAGTTCACGTTCTATCGTCATTCCACTTTCCGGCCCAATCCGAACTATGGACGGATCTGGCTTGCCGATAGTGGCGCGGATTCGACCTATCACGGAGCATTCGTCCAGTTCACCCGGCGCTTCTCTAGCGGTTTTCAAGTTCAGAGCTCGCTCACCTGGTCACACGCCATCGATGACGATCCGGACGCCACCGCGGTCGTCTTCGGGACGGACGACGCGAAGATCGTGCAGAATAATTTGCTGCCGAATCTCGATCGCGGCGACGCTAATGCCGACGTCCGGCTGCGTTTCTTATTCTCCGGTGTTTGGGATATCAACTATGTGCCGAAAAGCGCCAATCGATTTCTGCGGGCGGTCGCGAACGGTTGGCAAGTTTCGACGATAGCGGCTCTGCAGAGCGGCCGACCGTATAACTCGACGATCGGCTCCAGCTCCGATATCAACAATGATGGCAATCTGCGCAACGATCGCACACCTGGACAAGGCCGCAACGCGCTGCGCGGCCCGAATTTCCTGAATGACGATGTGCGGGTCTCGCGCTTTTTCCCGTTGGCGACTGAGCGTGTACGGCTGCAGCTTATCGGCGAAGCGTTCAACGTCACGAACCGCGTGAATTTCGTTTCCCTCCGGACTACGCAATACAACTACACGGGCGCGCTGTTTGTTCCCTTGAACAACGCGCTCACTCCGGCGCCCGGCAGCGCCGCGGCCGATCCGCGTATTCTGCAATTGGCCGCGAAAATTGTGTTCTAAGGGCATGCGCTATTCCAGCATTCTGCTGCTTACGATCTTGCCCGTTTGCGCAGCGGACTTGAAGATCGACCATGTGACAGTGGCGGGCGCAAAGCTCGAAGCGCTACGGACAGCGTTCACGACGGCGACGGGTTTCCCCACCGAATACGGCGGTCGCCATGCAAACCACGCCACCGAGATGGCGCTGACCAGTTTTCCGGACGGATCGTACATCGAGCTCATGGGCATTCAAGCGCAAGCAGATCCGAGCGCCGTTGCCGCGCATGAATGGCGCAAATTCCTCGAGGGCAACGCAGGGCCGTGCGCTTTTGCGATTCGGGCGGGCTCCTCGATTGTGCTGGCCGGCAAACCTCCGCAGCGCGGCGGGCGCACGCGGCCGGATGGCACGCGGCTCGAGTGGAAAATCTCGAATATCGGCACAGGTATACGCGGTACATTTTTTCCATTTCTGATCCGGGATTTGACACCGCGCGACAAGCGCGTCTATCCCCAGGGCAAACCGACGACGGATCGCGCATCCGGCATCGGCGAAGTCGTGATTGGCGTACGTGATCTCGAGGCAGCGATCGCTCTCTACAGAAACACCTTTCAGCTACCAACCCCCAAGAAAGAGCACAACGCGCAGTTCGGCGCGGATCTGGCCTGGTTTGCGGGGACGCCTATCGTGCTGGCGCAAGCGGCGGGAGGCGATTCCTGGTTGACAGAGCGTATTGCAAAATTCGGCGAAGGGCCCTGCGCGTTCTTGCTGAAATCCGCCAGCGGGCCTACAGCCGCGAACGCCTCACCTTGGTTCGATACGACAGTCGTTTGGACTAATCGGCAGCGACTGGGCTTGCGTCTTGGATTCTTGTCCGGCCGGTAGCCGGAAGGTGCAGCGTGTGATTGTGCCCAGCGACAACGCCATTCCGCTGCGGAGCTACTTTGCCGCATCTTGTCTTAATTGCGCCAACATGGGCACAAATGACGATAACTGGCCAAATTCTTGAATAGCCAATCGGTGCGGGTATTTGTCATACGCTGACATTGAGAGTATTCTTCCCGTTGATAAATCAAACGAAAATAAGCCCTCGATACCGTTGACAAGACTCATGCCGTTGCTGCCTTCCGCAAGGAAAAAAATCCGTTCCGATCCAAGCGTCAGACTGGAATATTCAGTGGATTCCACTTCTGCGACTGCGACATCCGAAAATGCAATGACTCCACCGTGAACAGTAAGGACCAAAGGCTGCTTTGTTAGGTTGCCCTTCAGCACATCGTCAACATGAATAGTATAAGAAGTGGTTACTAAGTTGCTCTTGGATTCCCAAGAAGTCCAGCGATCAACACACTTGCCAATTACAATCAATGAACTTCGAGTGTAGATACGAAGCAAGTCCAACGGCTGATATTGTGAATTGTGAATGTGAACGAAAATGTGTTTCCCTTGCCGCGCTGCCCGTTCTAGCCCGCCGGGCTCGCTTAAAAGCGATCGAACGGACGTAGGCCTGACGGCATCAACTTCGGTCAAGAGCGTCTGAGTCCGGCACTCAAATGGCAGAAATAATGCCGCAACGGTGAACAGTAAGCGCCGAAATTTGAACAAAATGCCCAATTTCATTTAGCAGTCCCCTGAGTAATAATCTCACCAACAATTCAACGAATATAACGAAGGAGAATTACCGGACAAATAGCCATCAAAAAACCAGTCAATTGTATCTAAATAGTAAAAGCAGCTATTTATTAATACTTGTGAAAACGCGCCCGGCAATTGATAGGTGCTATGAGGTGTTTGCTTTAATCCCTGTGCACGATTACTGCAGGCCCTTGCTGCCGTTGCGTCGTCGTTTGTCGGCACCTTCTGCGCCATATCGGGATTTAAACAACGATGACTTTGATTCATCACCGTAGGTGGCCAGCTACCACTCGTTCCAGTATCACCGAGGCCCATAGTATGCCCAATTTCGTGCGTTGCGATAGCGGCAGCAGAAGGAGGATCGTATTTTGCGCCATACGCAAATGGCGTATTGTAATAAATCACTCCATATTTAGTATGAACGGCTGAACACCCAGCTGCATTGAAGTTATTTCCCCAGGCAATCTTCACATCCATATTAAGCGGAGACGAGCCAGGCGAAACGGGTGCGAAGATGTAGCCCGTCGTTCCGCTCCAACCATTCCAATTACTAAAACCTGTGTCAAAGGCTGTTTTAACATCTGGGAACGCTACAAGTTCCAGTTTGCCTGCAGCATCTGTATAACCATAATTGAGATGGACCAAACCATCATAACCGGCGAATCTTCCAGCCGTAACATGATCATATAATTGGGCGTCATTCTCACATGGGACCTGTGAGGGAGCAATGTTAGCAGTTAATGCTGTTTCACCGGGAGCAACTACGTCATCTGGATCTAAATTCGGATATGTGCTTGATCCAGTCGTTCCGTCCATTCCAAATGTGCCACCTGGCATATTCGGTTCAGCTATAATCTGCCATTGTTGATTCAAGCCCCAGAGGTTGGTCCAGAGCTGAATAGGAGTGCCATCTTGAGCTGAACCGCCGGTAACGTCCAGAACATTGCCACTTGCCTGATTCACAAGAAGGTAATATCCGCCGCCGACGTTTGCGAGCTGCCATTTTTGCTCTGGGATATCAGCATACAACGCCTGAGAGATAACTGCCCCATTCCCAGAGCCATTTAGAGCCCCAAGAGCCTTGAGGCTATGCACCATCTCTAATTCAAAAAATCCGTCCGAAGTCGCGAAAAAATCGAACGAGCTGATTTGGACCGCCCCAATAAGTATATTGTTGTAGAGCGGCTCCAGGCACCGGATCGATACTGGCGATATCTAATGATTTGCCGGTCTGCCGATTTATGATGCGATACAGCGTTGAATTTGAAAGCCCCGCGTGGCCATTGTCGACAATAAAAGCCTGGTTGAGACGCGCCTGTCGGCCGTCAGCCGCAATAATAAGTCCACTTAAGTTATGCGGGCCATCGGAGAATTGGGTTGTATCGAAGGAGATGCTCTAACCCTGATACGGACACCCTGGATAATTTCCTATTACAGAACAGACATCCGGACGGTAACCGCCAAGGCTAGCGTAACCGACGTTAGTGCCATCGACACTGAACTGAACGGAAGAAATAGTAGTTGAAAAGTCAAGAGCCCAACCGGAGGCCCCTATGTAACCAGTTAATACCTGCATCTTACTTGGCGCATCAATGAAACCGATTTGTGCGGCACAGGTTATTGCCATTACTAATGAAAGTACGGGCGCTGCAATACGCACTAAGTTGCAACCTGATCCGAATACAATTGACAACTGCTGATGTTGCAAACGAGCCTCCATGTTAACCGGTACTAAGCTAGTGCTATGTCAGTATATGGGAAGCATATTTAGTTGGCAAAGATTTTTTACGACGCAAGGGAAGATTACAAACAACAAATAATTCTATATTCCTATATTAACCCTAGGGATAATGTGGGATTACGATAGCTCCGATAGCCGGTATGTTAGCCGATTCACCGCCAATTTAAGGAGCGCTTGTCGAATTGGATAACCATATCTTCATGTTGTGAAAATCAAAAGTGAATGCGCTCTTAGATAGCAGAGAAAGACCTATAACTGCATCGTAGTGCCTGCCGCTCGCATCGTACGCTCGATCAGCCCTAACGAGCGGAGCAGATTTGGAAAGCGTACGATTCTCAAATGTCACGGACACAGGGTGAACGAAAAGAAGGGTATCTTCTCGATAGCTGCCGTTCGCTGGCCCCTTTTCGAAACCAACAACTTTAGGAATCGGTCCTAGTGCGAGAATAGCGCCCGTGTAAAGAGGATCGATAATGGCGGTCGTGCGCTGTCCGTTTACGGCGAAGCCGTCCGTCACCAACACGCTCCCACCCAACTCTTGTAAAACACTGACCAGATGAGCACAGTCTGCACACGCAATACTCCGGTTTTCCACTTCCGATACTTGCAATCGATGATGGGGAACATCGAGAATTATCAGTCTATCTGAAAAGGCCGTGTAAGAAAGACTGCCATCACCTGGAGGTACTTCGCCTCGCGGAGAGGACGAGACGGAGAGCGCACTTGTGGGATCTATAACAAAGAAGGATTCGCGTAAGGCAAGAGCGCCCATTTGAACGCGATTGACAGTTGCAGTTATGGGTCTAAATGACGGTTGTGATTCATCTCTATTTAACCTGGCTTTTGCTACGCCAGCAAGCTTGGCTTTTTCTGCCGCTGCTAGCGTTATATAAGACGAGTTGCTGGCGAAATCTAGAAATAACCGCAGTGGGGTACTACCGTTGAGGGTTACCTCAATACAAGGCAGACCTGAACAGGTCAACAAAGGAACTTCCTGTAGCCTTGCCTTTTGGCTCCGTCGGCAAGATAGCGAAATAATGCACAGGCAGACGACCAGAATTTTCGTTCGCACGAATGAATTATCGACTGGTCCGGCTGATCGAGGCAAGCGTCAGTTCCAGCGAATCTGCCTAGTTCTGAATAACCGGAGAAGAAGCGAAAACTAGCCTAGGAATTGTCCGAGGAGTATCAGATTGGATGTGTATCCGGTCCTAAGCCCTTTCTGCGTACAGACTGCGGCCGGATACTGTGGTCGGGCAGCGGGATAGACGAAACTACCGGTAACGATGGTGAATCCGGCGAAAGTTTCCTGGCGAAGGAAGTGGATGATTCGCATTTCCGTTTGCTGTTCGACATTTATCACGATATGTACAGAATGGCGATCCGATTCCGGCGATAATGGGCTCGCTATGTTCGAAGCCTGAAAGAAGTCACTAAGATCTCCGCGCCGATCATCATCTTTGGATTTGGGGCAACAGTTCTTGCGCCTGCACATCCGTATGCGGCGGCGAATATGAGGCCATATTGGGAAGCAGAACGTTACGGCCACTAACTCGTACCCCACCTTGGTTAGGTACGACAATCCTTTGGACTAATCGGCAGCGACTGGGCTGGCGTCTTGGATTCTTGTCCGGCCGCTAGCCGGAAGATTTGGAAGAAACGCGGTCAGTAAACCGATAGCCGGCAGAAAGGCGCAGGCCTGATAGACAAAAACGATTCCCATGCGGTCGGCGATCAAACCGAGTATCGCTGCGCCGAGTCCGCCCATGCCAAAAGCGAGCCCGAAGAAGAGACCGGAGATCATGCCGATGCGGCCGGGCATCAATTCCTGCGCGAAGACTACAATTGCGGAGAACGCGGAGGCGAGAATTAATCCAATGACGATCGTCAGCAGCGTGGTCCAAAAGAGATTCGCGAACGGTAGCGCGAGCGTAAACGGCAAAACGCCGAGAATCGAGATCCAGATCACCGGCTTGCGGCCAATGCGGTCGCCGATGGGTCCTCCGGCCATTGTGCCAACGGCTGCCGCGGCGAGAAACAGGAACAAGTGAAATTGCGCAGCCCGCAAGGACGTGTGGAATTTCGTCATCAGGTAGAACGTGTAGTAACTGGTGAGGCTCGCCAGATAGAAATACTTGGAGAACACCAGCGCAACGAGAACCGTGATCGCCAATCCAACGCGCCGCGGCTGCACCTTTGCCGTTGTCTCATGCGGACGAGATACTGCGGCGCGTGGATGCAAGCCGCGCCAGCGGCCGATGCGAAAAAGCAGATAGATAAACGGCAGCAAGACAGGCGCGATGAGAATCAGGCTGCGCTGTCCACGACCCAAGAGTACGAGTGTCGCGAGTAAGGGGCCGAGAGCAGAGCCGGCGTTTCCACCGACTTGAAACATCGATTGCGCGAACCCATGCCTTCCGCCAGAGGCAGAGCGAGCCACGCGCGAGGACTCCGGATGAAATATCGCCGATCCCGCACCCACCAGCGCGGCCGCACCCAACAGCGCGGGAAATGATGTCGCGAAAGCCAGCAGGACCAGACCGATTAATGTCATCGACATGCCGATCGGGAGAGCGCTTGGGCTGGGGCGCCGGTCGGTAAAGGTGCCCACCAGCGGCTGGAGCAAGGACGCAGTGAGCTGATAAGCGAGAGTTACGACGCCAAGCTGCGCAAAGCTCAGCGATAGCGAGGACTTGAAGACCGGGTACATCGCGGGCAGCAGCGATTGCACCATGTCGTTGCACAGGTGGCACACGGCCACGCCAAGGATAAGCCGGGCAGCGAATTCCGAATCCGGCGAAGAGGAAAATCCTGTTAAAGGGGCTGTTCTAGTTGCCAAAACGAGTTGAAAAGAGGAGCTACTCTAATTAGTTTAGCGAGTACGACTATGGACTCAGCCGAAGCTCTACTTTTTATCGATGTGCAACAAGCCATTGAAGATGCAAAGTGGAATCGGTATGGGCCACGGAACAATTCCGAGGCCGAGCGCAATATGAAACGTTTGCTGGACGGCTGGCGCGCGAAGCGCTGGCCCGTCTATCACATTCGCCACGATTCACTCGAGCCCGATTCGCCGTACCGTCCGGGGCAGCCGGGACACGATTTCAAACCTGAGGTCGCGCCGGCGGCTGGTGAGACGGTTATCGCCAAGCGGACCAACAGCGCGTTCATCGGGACCGATCTGGAGGCGACGCTGCGCGAGAGAGGCCACACGATACTAACTGTTTGCGGAGTTATCACAAACAATTCGGTGGAGACAACCGTGCGGATGGCGGGAAATCTTGGCTTTACGGTGTATCTAGCTGAGGATGCCTGCTTCACTTTTGCGCGACCGGATTGGGAAGGCCGATTATGCCCAGCGGAACTGGTGCATGCGCTTTCGCTGGCAAACTTGCACGGCGAATATTGCACCGTGGTGACGACCGAGCAGGCGCTCGCGCGTTTGCGGCTATTCTGATACAAGACTCGGGGATACTAGGATGCAACACTCAGCCCAGGAGATCGGCGAGCGTTTGAAAGACGCCGTCGAGTACAACCTTCCGCGATTGCTGGCGATTTCCGAAGAAGAGGCGAATCTGCGCGCCAGCTCCGATCCTGGCTGGTCCCGCAAACAGGAGCTCGGGCACTTGATCGATTCGGCGACGAATAACCGCGTTCGCTTCGTGGTCGCCGGCCTCACCGGGAAATATGCCGGTCCCACCTACGACGGCGACGGCTGGGTGGATCTAGGCGGCTACTCCCATGCGCCTTGGATCGATCTGATTGAGCTATGGGAAAGACTGAACCGGTCGCTGGCGCTCCTGATCGAGAGGATTCCGGAGAACCGGCTGGCCGCCCCATGCATCCTGGGAGACCACGAAGAGGTCACGCTTCAATTTTTGATGGAAGACTACATCTCCCACATGGAGAACCATCTGAGCCATGTGCTCTGAGAGGCTGCGGAAAGAACTTCAGGAGCTTGGAGACGCAGGCGAAAGCGCCTGCGCCACACCACAAAATCACTTATTTGCGACACCTGTGGCGCAGGCCCTTTGGCCTACGGAGCCTTTTTCCGCAGTGCTCTAAGGCGGCTAAACGACAATAGAAGTAGCCGCACTTCTTCATGCTGGATCGTATTTCGGTGCATGGCGCTCGCCAGCACAATTTAAAAAACATTAGTGTCGAGATTCCCCGCAACACGTTTACTGTCATCACAGGACTGAGCGGCTCGGGAAAAAGCTCGCTGGCCTTCGACACGATTTATGCCGAAGGCCAGCGGCGCTACGTGGAAACGCTTTCGCCCTACGCGCGGCAATTTCTCGAACAAATGGAGCGGCCGGAAGTGGATTCGATCGACGGCCTGAGCCCGGCCATTTCGATCGAGCAGAAAACGACTTCGCGCAGCCCGCGCTCTACCGTCGGCACGGTTACCGAGATTTACGATTATTTGCGTCTGCTGTTCGCTTCCGTCGGCGTGCCGCATTGCCCGCTCTGCGGCGCGGAAATTGCCAGGCAATCGCCGAATCAGATATTGGAACAGGTGTTTGCGCTGCATCAAGGCGAACGGATCATGATCCTGGCGCCCATCGCGCGCGGGCGAAAGGGCGAGTACAAGAAAGAGCTCGAAGCAATCGCGAAGGCAGGATTCCGAGCGCGGATCGATGGCGAACTGAAAACGCTGGATGAACCGTTGAAGCTCGATAAGCGCAAGAATCACACGATTGAAGTGGTGATCGACCGCCTGGTGGTGAAGAAGGGCATCGAGCAGCGGCTCGAAAGTTCGATTCAAACCGCGCTGAAGTGGGCGGATGGGCTGGTCGTCGTAGCGGCGGTGGAAGGCGAGGAGCGGCTATATTCGGAAAAACTCGCCTGTCCGAACGATGGCACGAGCATTCCCCAGCTCGAGCCGCGGTCGTTTTCCTTCAATAGCCCGTATGGCGCGTGTGAGACATGTCACGGCGTGGGCAGCACCTGGGCATTCGATGCCGCAAAAGTGATCGCCGATCCTTCGAAGCCGCTGCTCGATGGAGCTATGGGGCCGGGATCATCTTCCTCTTACGTTTTATCGGCGCTCGAAGAGATTGCAGCCACGCAGCGCATCGATCTTTCGAAACCGTTTGAGGATCTGCCAAAGAAGACGCGCGCGCTGCTGCTGGAGGGCAACGGGCAGTTTGAAGGCATACTGAAGCTTCTCGAGGAAAATTACAGTCGCGCAAGCGAAGGGTATCGGGACTATTTGATGGACTATATGTCTCCGACTACATGTCCCGATTGCCAGGGGCGGAGATTAAAGCCGGCTAGTCTGGCCGTGCAAGTGAAAGGCATTTCGATCGCGGATTTCACGGCGATGCCGATTGCCCGCGCTTTGCCGCTGAGCCGGAGTTGGCAGTTCAACGAGCGGGAATTGCAGATCGTGGGCCGCATCGTGGAAGAAATCCAGAACCGGTTGGAGTTTTTGTGCGCGGTCGGGCTGGATTATCTGAGCCTGAACCGCTCGTCGGCAACACTCTCGGGCGGCGAGGCGCAGCGTATCCGCCTGGCGACGCAAATCGGATCGAAGCTGCGGGGCGTGCTGTACGTTTTGGACGAGCCCTCAATCGGCTTGCATCCGCGCGATAATGCCCGGCTGCTCGACACCTTGCATCAATTGCGCGATCTGGGCAACACGGTACTTGTTGTGGAGCATGATGCCGAGACGATTGAGCGGGCCGACTATGTGGTCGATCTTGGGCCACGCGCCGGGCGATTGGGCGGCGGATTGATTGCCCAAGGGACGCCGGGGCAAATCATGAAAGCGCCGCAGTCGCTTACAGGAAATTATCTTTCCGGCGATATTTCCATTCCGTCTCCGCCGGTACGCCGCCCCGGCAGCGGCTTTCAGTTGAGCGTGAAGGGCGCGCGCGAGCACAATCTGAAAAATATAGACGTCGATTTTCCCCTGGGCACGCTGATCGTAGTCACCGGCGTTTCCGGAAGCGGAAAGTCCACGCTGGTACACGACATTTTGTATCGCGCCCTAGCGAAAGAAGTGTACGGATCGAGCACACCTCCGGGCGCTCACGATAGCATCACGGGAATCGAGCTGATCGATAAGGTGATCGAGATCGACCAATCGCCTATCGGCCGTACGCCGCGCTCGAATCCGGCGACGTACACCGGCGTTTTCACACCGATCCGCGAAATCTATGCCATGCTGCCTGAATCGCGCGAACGCGGCTACAAGGCGGGACGCTTTAGCTTTAACGTGAAGGGCGGCCGCTGCGAAGCGTGCCAGGGCGACGGTCTGAAGCGCATAGAGATGAACTTCCTACCGGATGTGTACGTCACCTGCGATGTGTGCCGGGGCCGCCGCTATAACCAGGAAACGCTGCAGGTGAAATACAAGGGAAAGAGCATTGCGGATTTGTTGGAATCGACGGTCGACGATGCGCTCGAGTGCTTGACTAATATTCCGCAGGTCCACGCCAAGCTGAAGACGTTAACCGAAGTGGGCCTCGGCTACATTCATCTGGGGCAATCGTCCACCACGCTATCCGGCGGCGAAGCGCAGCGCATCAAGCTGGCCAAAGAATTGAGCAAGCGGCAGACGGGGCGCACGTTCTATTTACTGGACGAACCCACGACCGGCCTGCATTTCGAAGATGTGCGGCATCTGCTCGATGTGCTGCAGCGGCTGGTGGACCTGGGAAATACGGTGCTGGTGATCGAGCATCATCTGGATGTGATCAAGACCGCGGATTACCTGATCGATCTGGGTCCGGAAGGCGGCGAGCAGGGCGGCACTATTGTCGCGTGCGGCACGCCCGAGCAGGTGATGGAAAATCCCCGCAGCCACACTGCCCAAGCGCTGCGCAATATGATGCGGAAGGCCGGGCATGCAGCCTGAGGAAATTGTCGTAGAGGAACCGGCGGCTCCGCCACGCGAACCGTTCTGGGGATATTCGGATCTGGCCTTAGTCTTAGGCCTGCTGGTTGCGTCGGTGGCACTTATTGTCCTGGTGTGCGGCGTGCTAGCTTTTGCGGTTCCCGCTTTGCGGGACGATCCCACCCCGCTGCTTCTGCCAATGCAGTTCGCGCTTTACCTATTCATTTATCTCTGCTTCTTCGTAGTGTTCAAACTTCGTTACGGCAAGCCGGTGTTTGCTTCATTAGGATGGCGCCGGACGAGCATTCATCCGCTGGTATTGGCTGGAGGAGGCGCGGCGCTGGCGCTGGCGATTTCGGCGTTAGCCGCGGCGATTCACACGCCGAAAGTGAAATCGCCCATCGACGAGATCACCAAGACACCACTTTCGCTCGCTATATTCGCGGTCATGGCGGTAACGATTGCACCGCTGTTCGAGGAGCTCCTCTTTCGCGGCTTCATTCAGCCTCTGCTCTCGCGCTCTTTAGGCGTGACGGCCGGAGTGGTACTGACGGCCGCGCTATTCGGCGCCCTGCACGCGCCGGAATACTCCTGGGCCTGGCAATATGCCCTCGCAGTAACAATCGCCGGCGCGGTTTTCGGCTGGATACGCGCGCGCACGCAATCGATCATTCCTTCCACCATCATGCATGGCGGATACAACCTGGTTTTTATCGTGGCACTACTTTTTATGAAATACGGTCCCCACAAATGAGTTCCGGAGCAGTACTGACGCAAAGTATCGAGACGATCGCCTGGACGCCGGAAGGCGTCATCATGATCGACCAGACGCGGCTGCCGCGCGAGACGGTCTACGTAACGTGCCGCAACTATCGCGAAGTGGCCGAAGCGATCCGAAGTATGGTGATTCGCGGCGCTCCGGCGATTGGAGTAGCAGCGGCCATGGGAGTCGCGCTCGGCGTTCTGCATTCGAGCGATCCGGAATCCGAAATGCCGGTGATTTGCGAGGCGCTGGCCAAAACGCGGCCTACTGCCGTCAATCTATTCTGGGCGATTGACCGGATGAAGCGCGTGTACGCGAGCGCACGGCATCTGCCGCTCGCGGAGATTCGTAAGCGGCTCGTGGTAGAAGCGCAAGCGGTGCGCGAAGAAGATATCGCGATCAATCGCGCGATCGGAAAGCATGGCGCGGCGCTGGTGCCGGATGGCAAGACCGTTCTGACGCATTGCAATGCCGGCGCGCTGGCGACGGCGGGCTTCGGAACGGCGCTCGGCGTGATCCGTGCGGCGGTCGAGATGGGAAAACGCGTGGACGTGTTCGCTGACGAGACGCGGCCATTTCTACAGGGCGCCCGGCTGACCGCTTGGGAGCTGCAGCGCGATGGCATTGAAACAACGCTCATCACCGACAATATGGCCGGTCATTTCTTGAAGAGCGGACGGATCGGATGCGTGATTGTGGGAGCGGACCGCATCGCCGCAAACGGAGATGTAGCGAATAAGATCGGGACGTACGGAGTGGCGGTTTTGGCGAAAGAAAACGGAGTGCCGTTTTACGTGGCAGCGCCGGTTTCGACGCTCGACCTGACGCTTGCTTCCGGAGACGCCATTCCGATCGAAGAACGCGCCGGCCGCGAAGTGACGCATGTGCAAGGGGTGCATCTGGCGCCGGAAGGTATCGGAGTGGCGAATCCGGCGTTCGATGTTACACCAAACCGCTATGTATCGGCGATTATTACCGAGCGCGGAGTGGCTCGCGCGCCGGATGAGAAGAGTTTGCGGGAAATGGCCGATAATAAGACCAGGTAATCGATGTCCACGGCCGCTTTGGTTTCCATCGGTGAGTATTTGTCGACGAGCTATCGGCCCGATCGGGATCTGGTCGACGGCCAACTAATCGAGAGAAACGTGGGTGAATACGATCACAGCCGCCTTCAAGGTGCTCTAACCACCTGGCTAACAAACCGCCAGCGAGCATGGAATATCCGCGTTTTGCCGGAGCAGCGGTTGCGTGTGAGTGCTACTCGGTTTCGGATTCCCGATGTCTGCGTCATTTCCCGGAACCAGGGAATCGAACCTGTTTTCACCAAGCCGCCGCTGGTTTGTATCGAAGTGCTCTCAAAAGATGACACCTTGCGAAGCATGCAGGACCGGATCGACGACTATCTTGCGTTCGGAGTACCGAACATATGGGTTCTAGATCCCGTTACCCGGCGCGCTTATATCTGCTCGCGGCAGGGCCTTCGCGAGCCGGAGGACGGCATGCTTCGTGCTTCCGGAACGCCCATCGAGATTTCGTTGCCCGAGTTATTTCAAGAGATGGATTAGTGGCGCATATTGTGGGGCGGTCTCCTGACCCATAAGCGCTAAGTTAAGGCAGGCGCTGCTTCTGCTAGAGGATGATCGACTTTTTGTTCACCGCAAGCCACGCCGGCAAGCAAGTTGCGATTAAGCAGGGAAAGGACACGAGCATGAGCACGAAACCAACCAGAGGTGGACTGTTTGGCGATATCCCATATAGTAGTCCCGAAACCCAATGGTAGATCGGAATAGCAGTGCAAAGTCCCACCGCTTCTCCAACGAAAGCGAACAGAAGTGTTTTCGCAATTAATGTCCGCACTAAGCGCCTATGCGGTGCGCCGAGTGCCAGCCGAATCGCAATCTCTCGTTTTCGTGCAGCTATAGTCTCCGCAATCACTCCGTAAATGCCTGTTATGGCCAAAACGGTAGCACATACGGCAAACCACAACAAAAGTGTCATGTTGAATCGATGGCGAGCCATGTTGGCATCAATCAATTCACCGAGTGTTGCGTCTTTGGCGACCGCTTGGCTGGAGTCCATGGACGCAAGCACCCGTCGAATTAACAGGCTCAGCTCCTGGGTGCTGCGGGTTCCTCGGATCACCACGTATGGCGTTGGTGCTCCCGATTGTCGGTAAGGCACGAAAATGCTCTCGTCCTCTTGGGCCACACTTCGGTAGCGAGCATTCCCACATACCCCCACTACGGTCAACCATTCGGGAGATCCGCTTAGCCGAATGCGCTGACCCACAGGAGAGCGACCCGCCGCTTCGATATGCTGAGCCAGGTTGCGACTAATGATGACTACCGGATTGCCGGCTTCGGAATCGTTTTCGCTGAAATCGCGGCCCTTCAGCAATGGCGTACCGACCGTGCGGAAGTAGTCAGGGGTTATGGCTTCGTAATTGGCCTTCGGAAGCGTCACGAGTTTGTTCTTACCCGCTTCAAAATCGAATTCATAGCCGCGTTCCCAACCAATGGCGCCCTCTAGTGGCCGGACTAACACGGCCGCAGCCGACGTAACGCCAGGTGTCTCGCGCAGACGATTCAACAATTGAGCATAAAAGTTTTGTCGCCATTTCGGGTCGATTCTGCTTGAGGCAAACAGCCCAGGGCTCTGTAGCCGCAGATTGACGGAGAGTGCATCACGGTGCGCAAACCCAATATCAGCCGAGATTAGAGCGCGATAACTGAGCAGGAACAGGCCAGCGAGGATCAGCATCACGATTGTGACCGAGCTTTGAGCCAGAATAAAAAGGTTCCTGGTTCGAAGACTGTGCCGTGATAGCGACACGCGCGCACTCCCCTCTCGCAGGACGGATTCCACTCTCATCCTTATTGCTGGTATTCCGGGCACGACAGTACACGCTACAGCAGCAGCGGCGGCAGCTAGTAGGGTGAACAAGATGCTAGCTGGGTTTAGACTCGCCTGATTCAGTCTCGGGATGTCTTGCGGCGCCCGATGAACCAGAATTCGAATCAGAACCGCGGCAAATGCCAAGCCCGTTGTCCCTGCAATCAACGCCAGGAAAGCGCCTTCAGCCCCTAGTTGCGTCAAAATTTGCCGGCCACTTGCTCCAAGAGCAACGCGGGTGGCGATTTCGGCGCCCCGCCCGAGCACAATCGAAACGATCAACAGACTTGAGCTCACAATGGAAGTGCAGAATAGGAGAACTGATGCCCCAAGCAGTATCCATAGATGGATGCGCGACGAGCCGGTCCAATACTCGGATAGCGGAGTAACGACGGCTCGCTGAGAGCGCGGGTAAACATCCGGGTACTGCAATGCCAGCCGTCGAACTAAAGCATCTACCTCGGCGGTTACCCGTTCATGCGAGATACCTGGCTTAACCCGTGCAATTGCTTGCAAGAATGTGGCTGTGCGCCGCTCTACGACGTTTTTTTCTACTCCTAGCGGGTACCAGAATCCGGCGCCACGAGGGAATTCGATGCCCGGCGCCAGCACGCCGGCTACTGTGTATCCCTGCCCATTAAGCCGAATCATCCGCCCGACTATTCGAGGATCGCTGCCCAGATAATCGCGCCAAACACGATGCGAGACGATCACAACCGGCGGAGCGCCTACGCGCTCATCAGCGGCGGTGAAATCCCGCCCGAGTATAGGCGATACGCCCAAGACACGGAAGAAATTGTGCGAAACCGGAGTGCTCTCAATTTGAACAGGGCTCTTGTTACCGTTCTGGAGAACCCTGGCGTATCCATATAGCGAGGTGGGCATGACCGCGACAAATTCGAAATCATGAACGTTTTCCTCCAGATCGCGCAATTCAGGGTAGGCCATCTCCTCCACGTACTTTCCGGCAAGCGGATCGACCTTAGAAATTACTTCAATGGATTCTTGATGCAGAAACGGCAATGGCCGCAACACCACGGCATCAAGGAGCGAAAACATCGCAACGCTCATCCCTATGCCCATCGAGAGGATCGCAGCCGCAGCAAAGGACTTTTTGCGGTCATGTAATAAGGCGCGACTTCCCGTTCTTGTGAAGTCAATGATGTTTTCGAGAATAGACTGCATGCTCACCTTCTGATCTGTCTCTCAAAAGCCAAATTCAGACACTCCAGCGAAGTCCGTACGAAGAGTAAACGCGCTCAGGCTGTCAACACTCTCTACCTAGCGTACGAGGCACAATGGAAGAGTTTTGAACAGACTAGATTTTGTGTCGCGATGTTATTGACAGGGCCGACGAGAACGTCCGCCCTACTCTTCGTGCATCTGCACCTGGCTGGCGATGAAATTCTCGATGGATTTCGCCATATCTCCGGCAGATGCGTTCAGCGGCAGAACCAGCCAGCATGCGCTTACCGGCAGAAGTACGCCTTCACCAACTTCTAAAGCTCCTTCGATCCGCTTGGCGCTGATTCGCCGGATTTCGGTTTGCACGACATCGATCGGTTCTTCACGCTCGAGAAGAGCGACCAGCGCCGGTCCACGCCACCGGAACAAACGATCGGTCTTGGCCAATGTGGCTCCGAAGTGATCCGAAACGGTTTTCAGCAGGCGGTCGCCAACCGCATAGCCGAAGCGGCGATTCACGGACTGAATACGATTCACGACGGCGGTGACCACGTACTTCCGTCCGGGTGTCTGCAGCGCGGCATGAAAAGCCGACTTGGCAGCAGCACGGGTTCGGAGCCCGGTTGCAGAATCAATTTCTCCTTCAATATCGGGAGTATCCAGGGCGCAATCGCGCGCATGCTCCAAGTGGCGCTCGATCTGGCGCGTCTGCCTCTGAGCCTGTATTTTTTGACGGGCCACTTCTTCACGCAGATTTTGAAGGCAATCTGCCAGGCGCAGCTTCAGCGTTTGCACGTCTTCAATCATCACCGCATGCGCCAGTCCCCTCTCGATTTCCCGCAAATGCTCGGCCGAACTCTCGCTGCCGGCCCCGATCGAGAGCATAGTCTGCGTCAGCATCGAAATCATGTTATGGAGCACTGAGCCCTGCTGCCGGATGAAGCGCGTGGTCCGCTGGCCATAGTCCGCCAGCGCCTGGTTTGTCGCGCCCGCCGCAACCAGCAATTCCTGACCGGAGCAATCCCTTGTGATGGACCCCTGAATGCGTTCTAAATCGTCCCGGAATCGATCGTAATCGGCCTTATCACCCTCCACCGCGTGCAAAGAAATGCCCTGCAGCAGCAAGGAGATGACTCTGCGAAACATCCCTGTCTCTTCCGTCCCGGCGAGATAGGCTTTCAGGGTGGTAAGAGACATGAATAGGGAGTCCGCCCCCTTACTCTTATCGGTAGTTGCCATATGGCAGGTTAGCCGGTATCGCTATAGAATTCGGTCATGAGCCCAAATTTCCTCCAACGGGCGATTTGTGCCCTTTTCCTCTTTTTGCTGTTTCCCACTCTGCAATGGGCCCAAGTTGCGATAGAGGATGAAGAAATTTCCCAGCACAGGCTCGATTCACGAGAGCTGATTCATGGTGATCTTCACCGAGAGCCTAGGTCACAACGGATTACTCTACGGGTGATAGTAGATGCATCCGGAAAAGTGGAGTCCGCCCAGGCGGTAGACGGCCCGGAAGAGTTTCGGGACCAAGCCGCAAAGATTGAAAAGCGCCAGCGCTTTAAACCATTTGAGAGAAACGGCGCTGCAATCCGGGCCGCGTTCGAGGATTACATCTTTGTGGTCCCTCCGGAAGAATGGACAACCCCGCGCGTGCCTTTCCCGGCGATCCAGGACTGGAACACGCTGCGCATCAAGCTGACTCGGACCGGCTGTTACGGAACTTGCCCGGGCTACTCTGTCGAATTACACGGCGACGGGCAGCTGCTGTTTGAAGGCGAAGGCAACGTTCTGATCGTGGGACAGCATCGCGGCCAAATTTCGAAAGAGGCGCTTACCGGCTTGCTTGCTGCATTTCGCGATGCCGATTATTTCTCTGCAAAAGACGAATACGTTTCCACGACGACGGACCTTCCCACGTTCACGACATCGATCGAATTCGATGGGCGTAAGAAAGCCGTCAAAGATTACGACGGATACCGGGCAGGTATACCGGAACGGGTCGCGCGGCTGGAAAGGAAGATCGACCAGGCTGCAGACACGGATAAATGGACCATGGGAACGCCGGAAACAGGACCCGCGCTGTTGGCGGAAAATTGGGACTTCCAATCCCATAGCATCCAAAATCGCGAGCTGTTCGCAACCGTCATTGCCCGCGGGCCGAAACAGTTGATCCAGTTTTTCATTCGACAGGGTGCGCCCGCGCTGGACTCGCCGGAAAAAGGCCTTAGCCCGCTAGCGGTGGCAGCTAGTACGGGCGATTCCGCTCTTGTTACGCAGCTTATCGGTGGTCGCCGGAACCTGTCTGCATCGCTGCTTGCGTGTGCTTTGTTGGGCGCCGCATCAAGCGGTGACCTGCGCACGGTGCGGCTAGTTATCGGTTATGGCGCGCAAGTCAATGGCCCTCTTTGTGACGAGAGCAATCCAGTGCCGGTCCTTCTTGCGGCTGCCGTCTCGGGCAATCCGGCGGTCGTCCACGAAATTCTCAAGTATCACCCTGACCTCAATGCGCGTGGGCCGAACGGCCAGACAGCGCTCTCCCTATTTCTGGAACGGGGACTGCATCGCGAGAAGGCGCCTGAGATTGTCGCTTCGCTCGTAACCGCGGGAGCCGACGTGAACGTTCGTGGCGGGTACAACGATGAAACACCGATTTTCCATGTTTGCGAGTTCCCTCAATTGATCCCCGTACTCGTAAAGGCCGGCGCGGACGTGAACGCTCAGAACGATCTTGGCGGAACCCCGCTCGCAGCCTGTAGCGAGCATGATTATCTAAAGGCGTTGATCGCTGCGGGCGCCGATGTTTCGCATCGAGATCACGCGGGTCGAACCGCGGCAGACTGGGCGAGACAGGCCGGCGACGAAGAAACAGCCCGATTTCTTGACGCGGCTGGGAAAGCGCAGAGGCGCGTTCAATAACGCGTCTTTACGCCAGAATCACTTCCAACCCGCGAGAACGCAATTTCTCCACTTCCGCGTCTGGCGCGTTGGTATCCGTAATGACACGCTGGATGGGCCGGAAATCGGAAATCAGAGAAAGACTACGGTGGCCGAACTTACTCGAATCGGCGAGCACCGTAACCTCCGTCGCCGATTCCATCATGCGGCGGTTTAGCTGCGCTTCCAAGATATCGAGCGTGGTCAATCCTATTTCCGTATCGAGACCCACGGTGCTCATAAAGCAATGGTCGGCATGCAGCGATTGCATCATCTGCTCGGCATGGGGTCCTACGAAGGCCGTCGAGGGATGTCGGAGAAAACCACCCACAAGGACCAGGGAAAGCTTTTGGCAGTCGGCAAGCTTTGCCGCGATATTCAGCGCGTAGGTGATTACAGTGACATTCGCCGGGCAGTTGTGGTGCAGTTGATCCGCCAGATGGGAAGATGTGGAACCGGTGCAGAGGATTACCGTCTGGAGCGGCCGGATCAACTTCATAGCGGCAGCGGCAATCCGCACCTTTTCTTCATGGTGCATGCCCTCCCGCACCTTGAGCGGATGTTCCGGTCCTGCCGTAAGCGGCCGAATACCTCCACCGTGTGACCGTACTAAGGCTCCCGATTCGGACAGGGCATCCAGATCGTTGCGGGCCGTCACGGCGGAGACGCCAAAACGTTTGGCGATTTCTTCGACAGTTACGCGTCCGTGCTGGCCGAGCACGCTAACAATCTCGCGGCGCCTTTCTTCCGCGAGCAGCCTGTTCGACTTCGGGGTGGACATTCCGGTGGTTGTTATTTTACAGTAGATCTGCTCCAAAACAAAAGCCGGTTCTTGCGATTTGTGTCGTTTGCTTTCGTTTGTTACGGCACATGCTGCAGATCGACGGCGTCGCCTGTGGTCAGGGGGCGGCCGAGCAGGTGCAGCACCGTCGGGGCAAAGCTCAAGCTATCATAGGGTTCCGCAATGTGACGGGCCGGCACTCCGGCGCCCGCCATCATCCATACCGAGTGCGTGGAGATGCGCAGAAAGCTGCCGTGATTGCCGCCCGGATTGGGGAAACGCACGTTGAAATTCCAGTGGTCGGCCGCGAAAACCTGAAAATCGGCCTGAACCAAAGCGCGGCGGCGCTGTTCATAGCGCAATGCTAGCGTGCTGATTCCCGGACGCCCGGGCACATTGGCTTCGACCGGCGACAGATCTTCGACAATTCCGATCACGCCATTCGAGTAGCGGCAGCGATGCGTAGCCACAAGCCATTCGCGCTCGCTATGCCATGCCGAAAGCCAGGCGGCGCGGTCTATGCCGGCTGGAATGTGCAGTTCAGGATCTTCGAACAGATGGAGAGGCAGACCGGCGCGCCAGGCGCCGGAAGCGGGCTCGACCGCAATGCGACCTGCTGTATCGGTCCTGATAAGAAGCCGGCTATCGGCGTCGCCGTACAACCCATAGACATGTTCCTTCTCCCGGTCGGGGAGCCGCATCGCCACGAAGTCGATCGGACGGGAATCCAGAGCTTTCTGCGGCACATTGCGCGCACGCTGGCTCACTAGCAGCGCCGGATAATTTACGAAACAAAAAGACCGCTCTTCATCCAAGCGCCCGTCAGCGTCAACAACCAGGCCTCCGGCGGCCGGGCCAACTACATAATGCTCAATCTCGGCCGCGGAATTGTTATCGCCCAGGCTCATTTCCGGAATGAGGCTCGTAATCTTTTCTTTTAAGGGATGCTGCTCATCCGGCTGAAGGCGGAGCAACGCTTCGAGATGGGAAAGATATTCGTGATAGGCGGAGCGTTCGGCCTCGCGGTCATTGAACTCCTGCCGCTGGCGCAAGTCTCCGGCGGCAGGCTGCGCGAGCGGCACATCCAGTTCGGCCGTGAGATCTTCAATAGTTTTGGTCCAGCCTGCACGGTGGCGCTCGATAATTTCCCGCACCGCTACCGCGGCCGCTCGCCGGGTGCGCGCGTCGAGATCGTCGCGCTGAAGCGCCAACAATAGAATATGCAGCTTGTTGAGATCGTTATTGCGCAGATGCACCGCGGCACGCTCGTTTCCATCGATATCGAGCCAGGCGGTCGGATAGCGGGAGGCCTGGCCGGGTAGATAAAAGGAAGCGGAGCTGGGCGAGATCACACGCCGCACCATGGGATCGAGCCCTCTTATTTTGAAGTCGCTCATCTGATGGCGGTTCGTGACGACATGATGAGCGCCGCCGGCGGGACTATTGAGCAGGTCGGGCAAGCTGAAGGTTTGGCTGATCACTCCAGGCGTGTTGTTCATCCCATGATCGGAGACCATCACGAATAACGTTTCGTGAGACAAAGGGCTCTGCTGAATGGCGTGCCAGAGGCGGCCGGTAAGCGCATCGATGCCACGCAAAACACTGACTAGCGCCTTGGGATCGCTGGTGGCGTGAGCTTCATGATCCAGATCGCCCGTGAAAAAATCCAGGTAAAAGATTTCCGGATTTTGCAGGCTACGCTCTAATTCCGCTTCCTGCGCGTGGGAGAGGACCGAATCGTAGGACGGAGCGTCTCCGCTTTCGAGCATGGAGACGATCGATTCGGCGGAGAAGCGGCGCGCCAGCGCATCCTTCAACGTGCTCCATCGCACACCGCGCTGAAATAGCTGAAAACTCTGCAGGACTTGACCGCGCGGGAAACGGTCCATCAGCAATGGAATGCCGGCGCGATCGAGAACTTCGACGCCGGGCATATCCACGCGTTTCGAGCGCGCATAGCTCAAGTAAAAGGGAAAGAAGTTCAGATAATCGTAAACTTGGCCGGTGTAGCGATCATATTCCACATTGCCGCGAATAACGGAATGCCTGCCGGTCACGAGCAAGGCCCATGAGGGTGCGGATAAACTGATGCCGCGAGTATAGAAATTTTCAAAAACCGTGCCGTTTTTGGAAAAAATGTAGGACAGCCAGGGAAGCTGCGATTTGCCGGTTGCGGGATCGATATGCCGCATCGCGCTCTCGAGCAAGTCTTCGTTCAGACCATCCACTTCGAGCAGCACAAGTCGGCGCGGCGCAGCGAAAGCTGTGAAGCTGAAACTAAGGAGGAGAAGGCTGATCGCCAACCTGCCCCACCGGCATTTTTTCACGGAAGATCTTCCGCGGCCATATCGGCGACGGCTGTAGCGATACGCGGACCGGCCGAAGGCCGTTCAATGGATGCGAGTGCGGAAGAGAAGCCGGCGCGAAGGTCCGCATCTTGCGACAGATCCCGCAGGTTAGATAAAGTTTGTTCGGCGCGAATTCGTACCGGCCGCAAAGAAATTTGCGGCAGCAAACTCGCTAGCTCTGTAACGGCGGATTGTATGCGCGCCGGCTGGTATACAACTTCGGGCGGCGTACCCGCGTTGATCAATCCTTCGAGGAAGTTCAGATCGTGCTCCACGCGGCGATAGGAATCGAGCCTGGCCAGATTTCCATCGGCTCGCGGCGCCCGGCGCGTATAGAATCCCAAACTGGCGACATGCAGCGCGCCTGCGAAGAATTTACTCTTGCCGGTTCTACCAATCGAAGCCAATTCGGCGCGCCGCTCCTTATCCAGCCGCTTCGCCAGCCAGCCATCCGGCTGCTGCGCCTCGGCCTCCAGCAGTTCATAGCGCTCGCGCGACGAGGCGAGTTCACGTACCGTGGCGGTTTCGAGAGGATTGAGAGATAGCGAATTTACCCGCTGCTGCAGCTCCTTCCGAAATTTTGGATCCAGATCGCGATCCAGCGCCAGCGAAACGCGGAATTGCGAATAGCAATCCAGCCGTTCGGCCTGGTTCATCGCACGTCCGTGGCGGGACACTACGAAATCGTAAAGATCGGCGGCAACGTAGTAATACCAATTCGCAAAATGGGAAACTCCAATCACTCCGCTGGTGACTTCGTTGATCGTGCGCTGCATCAGTTCATGACGGCGCGTTCGCGACTTGTCTCGAAAGTCCACCAGCAACAGCGGCTGGTTGGGATAGTTCAGGCTGTAAAACGCGAGCGGAGTACGCCCTGGACCGGTCCGAACAGCGTTCGGCCACGGATTCTTGATACCTAGCAACTTCCATGTGGGACCAAGGTTCGCCCCGGATCTTACCTGCTCAGGCGCAGGCTCCGCCGGCATCCAAAGAACGGCATATTGATCGGTTGTACCGCCAAGAGCAACGGGTTCAAACACCAGACCAGTGCGTTCGGCGGAACTTCGCAGCAGCTCCCAATTGCGGCTGCGGTTGCGTTCCTGCTCCAAGCTCGCGGCTTCACCTAATTTTTTGGCGCGGCGCTCGCTCACTAGTCCGCCGAGCAGCTTCTTGCGAAGCTCCAGCCGCGCAATTACGGTGTTCACCTCGGAGGTCGAAAGCTCTTTCGCGCTATTAGAGGCAGGCGCCTGACGGAGGTAGCTGATCGCCTCTTCCAAATGCAAACGTTCGTGATTGAGCTCGTTGGTCCGATACGCACGCGAGGTGGCGCGAACCGGCATCATCATCGGATCCAGCGTGGTGTACTGCAAAATATCACGGCCAACTTGGGTAAGCACCGGATGGCGTGGAGCCGTTAAATTGAAAAACGGCTTGATCTCTCGCTTGCCGTCGGGCGAAGATCCGTGACCGATGTGCCAATAAAAAAATGGGATTGCCGAAAGCAGCCGCTGTCCTATTGTGGGACGCGAGTAACCCAAGAGCCAAACATAAATAACACGATCGTTGCCGTCGTTTTCATCGCCCAACGTGTCACGAAGGACCGCCAACAACGGTAAATCTCCCTGGGACTCGGATGCCGCACCACAGGACCCGCAGAAAAGCGTCAATAATTGCGCGCTTTCGCCGGCTGGTTCGGCCTTCCAGTAATAAGCCGGTGGATTGTTTTCGCGCACAATGGCCACTTTCGGCCAGGGGGCGTCCAACGCTGCCGCAGCCATGGCGCCCGAGCCAATCAACAATACGCCCAGAATTCGAGCCAGAGCGCGCACGTAGATGGGACGACAAAACTCCACCAAAAGGTTTAAGCAATTATCGCACCAGAGCACGTTTTTCTTCATCTATCGCATACTTCGGTTAGTTATACTGACCGTGATAAATTAGGAAGTAAGTGCATTTCGATGCAACGCTGAATTTGGTCTGGTTTGCGTTGGGCGTTTTGGCCTGCGCGGGCGCCATTCGCGCTGCACGGCGCTACGATGGGTTTCGCATCGCCGGAACCATCCTCGTTGTAGCGGCGCTGCTGTTCCCTTATATCTCGGCGACCGACGACGTAGTGCGCATTGAGCACCTACGCGGAAAAGCCAGCCACTCTTCCTCGCCTCACCGCACGCCGAACGACGATCTGATCCGTCTCTACCAGACCATGGATACACCACTGGTCGCGGCGGTTCTAAGGGTTCTTGTTAGCCTCTTCTTCGTTCTCCTTGTGGCGACGACGCCGGTGCACCGCATCGATCGAAGCGCTCCGTTTGAGAGCGGCCGTTCTCCGCCCCGGCTCGCGCCGGCTTTCTATTAATTCCCAAAATTTGTAGCAAGACAATTTAGGAGGACACATGCATCGCCGAAACTGGCGTATGTATTGCGGCTTCCTGCTCGCGGCGGAATGCCTGGCACAGAGCGCCGGCGTGCCGCATGCCATTACCTGGCAGGAGGCCCAGAATCGATTCAGAGCGAATAATCCCGCTCTTTTGGCCGGGCAAGTCGCGGTCGAAGAAGCGCGCACGGAGGAGACGACGGCATTCTTGCGTCCGAATCCCAATCTTACGCTCGGCGCGGACCAACTGACACCGCTGCATAGCGACCCGTACCGGCCCGTAGCGCAGAGTTATCTCTTTTGGTCGATCAATTATCTGCATGAGCGTGAGCATAAACGCGAGCTGCGGCTCGAGAGCGCACGGCAGGGGACCGGAATCGCGGAGTCGGAACAATCCGATCTCACGCGCAATTTGCTGTTCAACCTCCGAGACGCGTTTGTGCGGGTGCTGCTCGCCAAAGCGGTCGAGGGCGTCGCCAAGGAGAACCTCGATTCCTACGACAAAGCGCTGGCGATCCATCGCGACCGCTATAACGCGGGGGCGATTGCGCGTGTCGATTTCGAGCGTCTGGAACTGCAGCGCGTGCAATTCGTGTCTGATTTGGCGACCGCGCAGGTGAACCTGCGGACTGCGAAGATCGATCTGCAGGCGCTGCTTCGCGACCGCACGCCGGTGGATGCCTTTGACGTAACGGAAAAATTCGACTACACCGAGCCGGCGGTGACTCTCGAGGACCTGCGCGCGGCGGCTTTGCGGAATCGGCCCGATTTGAAAGCCGCCGAGCAATCGGTTGACAAAGCGCAAACCGATCACCGGCTCGCGGTTTCCAACGGGTCGAGCGATCCCATCTTCGGTTTTGACGTGGCGCATCAGCCGACGCCATTGAACACCTACTTGGGTTTCAGCGTTAATTTCCCACTTCGGATATTCGACAAGAATCAGGGCGAGAAAGCACGCACGTCGCTCGATATCGGTCGCACGCAAAGGTTGCGTGACGCTTCTGAGGTGACCGCGCTGCACGATGTAGATGCGGCGTATGCCGCCTTGGAAAGTACGCTCGCGCTGCTGCGTCCATACAAGCCGCAATATCTGCCGGAAGCGGAAAACGTGCGATCCACGATCTCGTTTTCTTACGAACATGGCTCGGCTTCCCTGCTCGATTTTCTGGATGCGCAAAAAGAGTATCGGGCCACCCAGCTCAGCTACGTGAATTTGATTGGCGCTTATTTATCGGCTGTGAACCAACTGAATTTCGCCGTGGGGCAAGAGGTGATCCCATGAAAAGAACCGCGCGCGTAAGCAAGCGGCGGACATCCGGCGCGCTGACCATCGTTCCACTGACTCTGATTTTTTTCCTAGCGGGCTGCGGATCTAAGCCGCAAATCGATGAGCGTGCAGCCGCGCCGCCCCCGGCGCGCGTCATCGAGCAGCATCCCGATCTAAACATGATCCAGGTGAATCATCCGGAGCGCTTCCAGCTTGTTGCGGCCGGAGAGCGGGAGGAACTGCCGCAAATCCGCGCGACTGGCAGCGTAGCCGCCGATATTGAGAGGTCGCTTCCAGTGGTTTCTTTGGCGGCCGGACGCGTGGTCGGCATATACGCCAAGCTGGGCGACGACGTACATAAAGGCCAATTGCTACTGAAGGTCTTGAGTTCGGATGTCACTACCGCGTTTCAAAACTATTCGCAAGCGCGGGCTGATGAGCGGCTTGCCAAAACGCAGGCGGATCGAGCCAAGCTGCTTTACGACAAAGGGGCTATCTCCTTAAACGAACTCCAGGTGGCGGAGGATGCCGAGGCGAAAGCGCAGGTGACGCTTGCGACCGCCGCGCAGCAAATTCGCACGCTGGGCGCCGACCCGGACCGCCAGGATCCGGTGATCGAAATACGCGCGCCCGCTTCGGGAACCATTGTGGAGCAAAATGTAGCGAACGCAGCCAACGTTCATACTCCCGATAATCAGTCGAATCTTTTCACCATCGCTGATTTGTCCACCGTCTGGGTGCTTTGCGATGTCTATGAGAACGATTTGCCGGCGGTTCGCGAAGGAGATAGCGCGGAGGTACGGTTGAACGCTTTTCCGGATCGCGTTTTTCACGGGCGCATCGCCAACATCGGCAAAGTTCTCGATCCGAATCTGCGCACCGCCAAGGTGCGGATCGAGCTGCGCAACCCGGGCATCATGCGCGTCGGAATGTTCGCGACCGCGATTTTTCGGGGACAGCGGGGAAAGAATTACGCGGTTCTCCCAACCTCCGCCGTTCTGCACCTGCACGATCGCGACTGGATATTTGTACCGGCGGCGGGAAACCAGTTCTGCAGAACCGAAGTGACCGGCGGTGCGGTCGACGCCGGCATGCAGGTGATCTTGTCGGGTGTTTCGCCCGGACAGCAAGTCGTGCGCGACGCACTGGCATTGCAATCCGAGAGCCAGCAATAAGATGATTCGCGCATTTGTCAATTATTCGCTCGGCAATAAGCTCCTGGTCTTGGTGCTGGCAGCCATATTGATCGGTTGGGGCGCGATCTCCTTCAAGAATCTTCCGGTGGAAGCCTACCCGGACGTTGCCAATAACTATGTGCAGGTCATCACGCAATGGCCAGGCCGGGCCGGTGAGGAAGTGGAACAGCAGGTGACGATCCCGATTGAGGTGCAGATGGCGGGCATCCCGCATCTGGCCACCATTCGATCGCTATCCGAATTTGGCCTATCCGTGGTCACCATGAGCTTCGACGATGAATCGCAGAACGATTGGAATCGTCAGAAAGTGCTGGAGCGGCTTTCGCTCGTGTCATTGCCGAGCGGTTTGCAGCCTTCCATTGGGCCGGATTTCAGCCCGGTGGGCCAACTCTACTGGTACACGCTCGAAAGCACAAATCCTCAATACGATTTGATGGCGCTGAAATCGCTGCAGGATTGGGTGATTCGCAAAGAACTCAAATCTGTGCCCGACGTGGTGGACGTTTCGAGTTTCGGCGGCGTAACGCGCGAGTATCAAGTGCAGATATCGCCCGACAAGCTGGTCTCCTACGGCCTGGGAATCGGCCCGCTCGAACAGGCGCTCGGCAATAACAACGTGAACGCCGGAGGCAGTTTTATTCAGACCGGCGACCAGCA